>JAHFAC010000048.1 GCA_023250755.1 Bacteriovoracaceae bacterium
ATTCAAAAGGCCTAGATAAGTCCACCCGGGGAAGGGATGTTTCTGTTTTGTTTGGTGATGGCGCCGGCGCAGTAGTGATGGCGGCGGTTGAGGGGGAGTTAAAAGAGAGAGATTCTGGTTTTTTATCGAGCAGCTTGCATGCGGATGGTGCCTATGCAAAAGAACTCTGGATTCAAGCACCGTCGATGGCATACGAAAATGAGAGGATCAGTGCAGAATCTTTGGCTCGTGGGGATCATTATGCGAAGATGAATGGAAAAACAGTGTTTGTGAATGCAGTGAAAAGAATGCCAGAAGTCCTAGAAGAAACACTTTCGAAAATCGGCGCAAAGCTTTCTGATGTAGACCTATTTGTTTTTCACCAGGCTAATTTGCGGATTAATGAGATGGTGGCTAAGCAAATGGGAGTATCAGAGGAAAAAGTTTTTAATACGATTGAACGATTTGGAAACACGACGGCGGCAACAATTCCTATTGGGCTTGATGAAGCCGTGAAGGCAGGGAAACTTAAGAAAGGGATGTTAGTAGCCACTTCTGCATTTGGCAGTGGCTTTACATGGGCATCTGCAGTTTTTAGGTGGTAAGTGGATATGAGCGAATTACAACCCCAAGATAAAAGTATCGTCGTAGTCAATATCGAAGACGAAATGCGTGGTGCCTATTTGGATTACGCTATGAGCGTGATTGTCGGGCGCGCGCTTCCGGATGTGAGAGATGGTTTAAAGCCTGTTCATCGTCGTGTGTTGTATGCGATGCATGATATGGGAAATACACATAATAAACCCTACAAAAAGTCGGCCCGCGTAGTCGGAGACGTAATTGGTAAATACCATCCCCACGGCGATGTCGCTGTCTATGACACCATTGTCAGGATGGCTCAGAATTTTTCGCTTCGTTATCCAATTGTCGATGGCCAGGGAAATTTTGGTTCAATCGATGGCGACGCTCCGGCAGCAATGAGGTACACAGAAATCAGGATGACTCGAATTGCTGAGGAAATCCTGGCAGACCTTGAAAAAGAAACGGTCGATTTTGGCCCAAACTACGACGATAGTCTAACAGAGCCCCTTCTGTTGCCTTCGCGCATTCCAAATTTACTCGTGAATGGCTCTTCCGGAATTGCTGACGGCATGGCGACCAATATTCCTCATCATAATCTTACAGAAGTGATTGATGCAACGATTTCATCGGTGGATCGCCCCGAACAAACAATCGAAGATCTCCTTACTTATGTCAAAGGCCCGGACTTCCCTACAGGGGCATATGCATTTGGTGGCAATGAATTAAAAGAAGCATATCGAACAGGTCGCGGCGTTTGCACCATGAGGGCTAAAACTGAAATTGAAACCTGGAAGGGCGATCGCGAAAGAATCATTATTACTGAACTCCCTTATCAGGTGAACAAGGCCAAGCTTATTGAGCGCATTGCTGATTTGGTCAGGGATAAAAAAATTGAGGGGATTTCAGATCTTCGCGACGAATCTGACCGCACAGGAATGAGAGTCGTCATTGAAATCAAAAAAAGCGAAAATTCCAACGTTATTCTCAACCGACTTTTTAAGCTGACACAACTTCAAGATAATTTTGGAATTTATCTATTGGCCATTCATCACGGTCAGCCCAAGCTCTTTAACCTTAAAGAGATGATTTGGGCTTTTATTGAACATCGCAAAGACGTGGTGGTTCGACGAACGGCCTTTGATCTCAAGAAAGCCGAGGCACGCGCCCATATTTTAGAGGGATTAAAGCGTGCTGTTGAGAACATTGATTCAGTGATTACTTTGATCCGAGCGGCAAAAAGCCCAGAAGAAGCGAAGTTAGGATTAGTTTCTAAATTTTCGTTTACGGAAATCCAAGCCCAGGCCATTTTAGAAATGAGGCTGCAACGCCTGACTGGTCTTGAGCGCGACAAGATTATCCAAGAGTACCAAGAAATTTTGATATTGATTGAAAATCTGAAAAAAATTCTGGCGGACGAAAAACAGGTTTACTCAGTAATCAAAAACGAACTTCTCGAGGTTAAGAAAGCGTATGGAGATGCACGCCGTACAGAAATTGTACATGGGGCGACAACAGAGTTTGAGGTAGAGGACCTGATTTCAGATGAGGAGACTCTCGTCTCGATCACTCACTCCGGCTACATCAAAAGAACCAATCCTAGTGCATTTAAAAGCCAGCACCGGGGAGGGAAGGGGGTTCGTGCTGTCACCACGGGCGACGAAGATATTGTGACAGCAATTTTCAAGACCAATACGTTGAGTTATCTCCTCTGTTTTACTGATAAAGGAAGAGTTTATTGGTTAAAGGTTTATAAAGTTCCTGAGGCAGGACGGGGTGCCAAGGGAAAGGCTGTTGTAAATTTAGTGGCATTGACCCCAGGAGAAAAAGTTAAGGCGATCTTACCTGTCCGGGAGTTCCGCGAAAACGAATATGTAGTGATGGTGACGAGAGCGGGAATGATCAAAAAAACTCCATTGAGCGACTATGGAAATATCCGGGCGACAGGCATTGTTGCCATTACGATTGAAGACGGAGATGAAGTCGTAAGTGCAAAATTGACGAATGGGAAGAACGACATCTTCCTTTGCTCGAAAGAAGGGATGTCAATTCGATTCAGTGAAGAGGATGCGCGTCCCATGGGTCGTACAGCCAAAGGAGTAAACGGAATGACGCTCGATCCCGAGGATAGGGTCGTCGCAATGGAAGTGTTAGATACGGCAACACCGCAAGCTTATGAAGTGCTTACAATTACGGAAAGTGGGTTTGGAAAACGCACTCCTGTTACCGAATACAGGCCGCAAAGTCGTGGCGGTAAGGGATTGATCACAATTAAAACCACGGACAAAAACGGGGCAGTTATTGGCGCAAAACAAGTCCTCGCAAAAGACGATTTGATGTTAATTTCAAATAAAGGCCAGATGATTCGGATTCGTGTGGGTGAGATTTCAGAACAAGGGCGTAACACCCAGGGTGTTAGATTGATGTCCATGTCTCCTGGCGAGAAGGTTGTTTCATTTGAATACTTGGCAGAAAACGCCGTAGATAATAGCGCTACCCCCACAGAAGAGGGCCCAGAGAACGGGCAAACGACGCATTGACTGGTTTTAGGTGGCAAAAGCTAGTTCTCCCCCTATTTCTAGTGGTTTTGTTTTGTTCGTGTTCTGTGGACAGTGCAAAAAGCCGTTATTTGTTAGCCGAAAAATTATGGTTTGAAGGAAAATATGCGGCAGCAGTGGGAGAGTTCGAAAGGGTAATTTCAAAGGATCCACACAGCAAGTGGGGTCTTCAGGCTCTTTTTCGCTCCGCAACGACACAAATGTTTTTTCTCTCCCAATATGAAGAGGCGCTTAAAAAATTTAAGGTCTTTTCAGAGACAGGACAGGATGCCATAAGTGTTTGGGAAGCAAAAAAACAGATGGGTGAAATTTATTTTGCCCATCTCGAGCGATATGAGCAGGCTGCCAGTCACTACCGGGCACTTTTAATATCAAGACCCGACTCCGAAGACTCACCAGAATTCATGTTTCGTATTGGGCGCAGCTATTTTTTTCTTTGGAAATTTAAAGAAGCAATCCACACGTATCAAGAAATAATCGATAAGTTTCCTGATTCCAACTGGGCGGAGAAGGCTTGGCTTGAGATGGGGATTACTTATTTTACCCAGGGAGGAAGGCAAAATAGCCAGGGATCCGAGGCCTATCAAGAGGCAATCGATATTTATGAAAAATTTTTGAGGCGCTACCCCAAGAGCCAGTGGGTACCTCAAGCCAAATTTGGAATTGCCGCATGTCTAGAGGAGATGGACCAGCTTGATGCGGCGTATTATCGTTATCGAGATTTAGTGAGCTCCTATCCTTCGCCCGAGATCATTCAAATTAAGCTAAAAAGAATCTCCGAGAGAAAGCAGCAGAGAAATCATTAAATGGATAGTCGCCAATGTCTGTGTAAGTCATTGACTGACTCTTTTACAAATGTTAACCGGCAATAACCTCATGGTAAAAAAAGATCCACAACCTTCGTGGGTTAGGAAGTTTGGACTTCTTGGCGTCATTGTTGCGGATCTTCTTGGATATACTGGGGCAGGGCTTTTGATTGGGTATTTTTTATGGGCCAAGCTGGATCTGCCCTGGTGGGTACTTTTAGTAACGACAACGGCGGGTCTTGTTTTGGCGATGTATCATCTTTATTTTATTTCGCAGAAAGAGCTGTAATGGCAACGCGAAGTTATGAGAGTAAAGCCAAGCCGTTTATCTGGGTTTCTTTGGTTTGGCTGTTGGTAGGGACTTTTTTTTGTCTTTGGCCGGTGAATTTAGGTTTTTTGTCAATTAAATGGTTTTTAGGGCTGAGTTTTCTTTGTTTATTTGACTTTCTTTCTCTGTCAAAGACACTTCAAGCCATGGTTGAATTAGCAAATAAAGCACATTTAGTAGTACGAATGCGCACGGTTTTTAGTTTGGTATTTTGGAGTGTTGCAAAACTGATTTGCTTGGGGTTGTTTATAGTTTTACTCATGAAGGCGCGGAGCATTCATTTCACCCCACTCTTTTTGGGTGTAGGGACTCTGTTGGTAGTGCCCTGGGTGGGCGGGTTACTGTGGAGACGTGGAGAAGTCAAATATGCATGAGCAGCATGGTTTTACTTGGCTTTCACTGATTCCAGGGGCGGAGCATATGCCCCAACATGTGCTTATGGCGCTCATCATTGCGACACTATTACTCATTACAACTGCAATTGCCCGTTTTCAGTTGATGCAGGTTGTGCGTAGTCCTGGCGGGGGGCTCATTCCAGAGCCGAAACTCACCTATCGAAATTTCTTTGAGGTTATCGCAGAGAGCCTTTTTAAGTTAACAGAAAATGTCATTGGGCATCACGATGCCCCGATTTATTTTCCCATCATAGGGACATTGTTCGTTTTTATTTTTTTCTCGAATTTAATTGGCTTAGTGCCAGGGTTTTTGCCGCCTACGGATAATCTGAATACGACTCTTGCACTGGGAAGTTTTGTGTTTGTTTATTATAATTTTGCTGGGTTTCGAGCCCATGGCCTTGCCTATTTAAAGCATTTTTTAGGGCCAGTGCTCTGGCTTGCCCCACTTCTTCTTATTATAGAGGTGGCCTCTCATGTTTTTCGCCCCATTTCTCTCGCACTTCGCTTGCGCGGGAACATTAATGGCGATCACGTGGTACTTAGCGTTTTTAGCAGTTTGGTTCCTTACCTCTTACCTGTAGTTTTTTATGGGCTAGGAGTGTTTGTAGCCTTTGTACAAGCCTTCGTCTTTTGTTTGATGACGATGGTCTATATTTCCTTATCCACATCACATGACCACTAAGAAGAAAGGATGGTTTCGACAATGAGTTTTCAAAAGGCGTTTTTAGTTATTGGAACATTTACGCTGATGCTGGGGGCCTCTGTGGCGATGGCCTCTGAGGGCGGTGCGCCCGACGCTTATGCCTCTATTGGTGCAGCTCTTGCCATTGGCCTGGCGGCATTTGGTGGAGCATTAGGGCAGGGGAAGACGGCGGCAGCGGCGCTCGATGGGATTGCCCGTAACCCAGCGGCGCAGGGCAAGATTTTTGTACCGATGATTATCGGCTTGGCGCTGATCGAATCACTAGTCCTTTATGCATTCGTTATTGCCTTCGTAAAAATCAAGACCTAATTTTTTTTGATTAGAGAGCCGGGGTTTTTTTGCTCCCGGCTCTTTTTGTTTTATATGGGGGTATTGCGATGAGAAACGCAGCGGTTCTTGTTTTTTTGATTCAAGGGCTTGTCGGGTGTGCAGGAATGAATACTCGAAGTCCTGTGCCAGGATTCTTGTATTCTGATGTGCAATTTACTCACTCAGCCACTTCAAATCAGGCGGGCAACCGCATTGGAGAGGCCTGTGCATTGTCAATTCTCGGCTTGATTTCAACCGGCGATGCGAGCATTGAGGCCGCAAGGCGGAATGGTGGGATTACTTTGATTTCTGGAGTGGATGAAACATTTAATAATTATTTGGGGCTTTATTCGAAGTCTTGTGTCGTGGTGCGAGGCAGGTAAGATAGCTTTTGAGGAATTTTCCTGTAAAGCTTTTTTCGTTTTCACAGAGTTCCTCTGGGGTCCCCGTGGCAAGGATCCAGCCGCCACCCGAGCCTCCCTCGGGTCCAAGATCAATAATGTGATCAGCGACTTTAATGATTTCAAGATTATGTTCAATGACGATGACGGTATTTCCTTGGTCCACCAGAGCCTGTAGGATGTGAACGAGCTTTTTGACATCGTCGAAGTGCAGGCCCGTAGAGGGCTCATCAAGAATATAGACCGTTCGTCCCGTGCTTCGACGAGAAAGCTCTTTAGAGAGCTTAATCCGTTGAGCCTCTCCTCCGGAGAGCGTGGTGGCGCTTTGGCCTAGGCGTAAATAGCCCAAACCCACGTCGCAAATGGTTTTTAATTTTGCCTTAAGTGAAGGAATAGCGTCAAAGAAGTCGTACGCATCAGCAGCGGTCATATCCAGGACATCAGCAATGTTTTTATTTTTATAATGGATGTCAAGGATGTCCCTGCTGTATCGGCGCCCCTTGCAAACAGCACATTGAACAAAGACATCAGGGAGAAAGTGCATTTCGATTTTAGTGACGCCATCCCCCGCACAAGCTTCACAGCGTCCCCCTTTTACATTAAAAGAATAGCGGCCCGGGGAGTATCCGCGAATTTTTGACTCAGGAAGCTGCGCAAAGAGATCGCGGATGAGACTAAAGGTTCCGGTATAGGTTGCCGGATTTGAGCGAGGAGTTCTGCCGATGGGGCGCTGGTCGATATCAATCGCTTTATCAACATGTTCAAGGCCGTGGACCGAAGTGATTTTTAAATCCCCAGACTCAACCCGATAAAGATTTTTCAAAAGGAGACGATAAAGCGTATCAATGACGAGGGTGCTTTTTCCACTTCCAGAAACACCGGTCACGCAAATAAAAGAACCAAGAGGAATTTCCACTGAAATACTCCTCAAGTTGTTTTGGTGCGCACCCTCGATTTGAATTGCTCGCCCTGAAGTTGTGGGACGGCGAATTTTTGGCACGGAAATTTCTAACTCTCCCCGAAGGTAGCGACCGGTCAGACTTTTTTTTGAAGAGAGGATATCCTTTAATGAGCCCGAAGCAATCAGGTGACCGCCCTGTGTTCCTGCACCGGGGCCCAGGTCGATGATCCAGTCAGCGCGCTCAATTGTTTCTCGGTCGTGTTCAACCACGAGGATTGTGTTCCCTAGGTTTTTAAGACGGATCAAAGAGGCCAGAAGGCGGCCGTGATCCCTGGGGTGTAGGCCGATGCTGGGCTCATCCAATACATAAGTGACACCCACCAGAGAACTCCCAATCTGAGTGGCAAGGCGAATTCTTTGCAGTTCTCCACCTGACAGGGTTTGAACCGTCCGATTCAAACTTAAATAGCCTGCGCCGACTTGGTCGAGGAAGGAAAGTCGATCTGAGATTTCTTTTAAGATTCTTTCTGCAATCAAGAGCTCTCGTCCTGAAAGGGAGGCGTTCTTGAAAAAATCGGAAAGATCGGTAATTGAGAGTTGGCAAACTTCAGCGATATTTTTTTCGAAGACAAGAAAGTGGAGGCTTTCTTTTTTGAGTCGTGTCCCTTGACAGGAGGAGCAAGGCGTTTCGTCTCTCATGAAATCGAGATGGGGCTCCGAATCCTCATCGTTTGTGTCAGAAGGCTCTCGAGAAAGGGTTCCGATCCCCTCACAAGCGGGGCAGGCTCCCATGGGACTGTTGAATGAAAATGTTCGAGGCTCTGGAGAGGGGTAGTTTACGCTACATGCTGAGCAAGAAAAACGCTCTGAAAGCAGTACCTCCTGTGAATCCGACTCAATAATGAGCAAGCCATTCCCCAATTTGAGAGCCAGATCCACGGAGTCACCAATGCGGGGTAAAAAGGTTTCTTTTTGCGACTTTAAAATGAATCGATCGATATAGACGTCAATGTCGTGTTTTTTGTTTTTATCGAGCGAAATTTCATCGGCAAGATCGGTAATTTCTCCGTCCACTCGAACTCTCACGAAGCCGCGTTGGCGGAGCTGTTGGAGTTCTTTTTGATATTCCCCTTTTCTTGCTCGAACGATTGGCGCGAGAATCGCGATTTTAGTGTTTTCTGGGTAACCTAGGATGAAATCAACCATTTGCTGCGGGGATTGAGATTGAATTGATTTGCCGCAACTCCAGCAAAATGGCTTGCCAATTCGGGCAAAGAGTAGCCGGAGATAGTCATAAATTTCTGTGACCGTTCCTACGGTTGAGCGGGGATTGTAGCTGGTGGTTCTTTGCTCGATTGAAATAGTGGGACTCAATCCTTCGATCGATTCCACATCGGGTTTGCTCAGTTGCTCGAGAAATTGTCGTGCATAGGCGGAGAGACTTTCAACGTAGCGGCGCTGGCCTTCGGCATAAATAGTGTCAAAGGCAAGCGATGATTTTCCGGAACCTGAGGGGCCTGTAATCACGATGAGCTGGTCGCGAGGGATCCAGACGTCGATATTTTTCAGATTATGGACACGTGCCCCGCGAACCTGGATCGCCTCGTCATTTAAGGGCTTCGGATTGGGCATGAGAGGGGGTTTACTCTAATGGTCGGAAGCTTTCAATGGCGGATGTCCAAGGATGCCCGCTGCCTCAAAAAGGGCGCCTTCAACAACACCACGAATTTCATTGAGGCGAGCCTGGGAGGGGGCTTCAAACCTTAGAACGAGAACGGGTTGTGTGTTGGACGCCCGCACCAACCCCCAGCCATCACCGAAATCGACTCGAACACCATCAATGGCAGAGATTTTCCGTCCAGGAGAAAGAAGGCGCTTAGTCTCCTCAACCAGCAGGAATTTTTTTTCCTCTTCACAGTCCACTCGGATTTCTGGGGTAGAAAAAGAAGGAGGCAAATCCCTTAAAAGAGTTGATAAAGAACCGGGTGCAGCAGAGAGGATCTCATAGACCCGCACTGCTGCATAAATTGCGTCATCGTATCCAAAATAGCGGTCAGCAAAAAACATATGACCCGACATTTCTCCGGCAAGCGCAGCACCCGTCTCTTTCATTTTTGTCTTAATCAGGGAGTGCCCCGTTTTCCACATAATAGGCTTGCCCCCTTTTGCCGCGATATCGTTATAGAGGCGGTGGCTGGATTTTACCTCAGAGATAATAGTTGCGCCCGGGTGTTCTTTGAGAATGTCACGAGAGAAGAGGACCATCATCTCATCTCCAAAAATTACGCGGCCGGTTTCATCGACAAGGCCGATTCTGTCTGAGTCACCATCAAAAGCGAGCCCAAAATCTGCTTTTTCTTCCCGAACGGTCGCAACAAGATCTTTTAGATTGGAAAGAACAGTAGGATCAGGATGGTGGTTAGGAAAGCGTCCATCTAGTTCACAGTAGAGCGGAATCACATTCGCGCCGAGGAGAGAGAAAAGACGGGGCGCAATGGTGCTTGCAGTGCCATTGCCAGCATCGATCACAATTTTCATTTTTTT
>JAHFAC010000049.1 GCA_023250755.1 Bacteriovoracaceae bacterium
GTAAGCGGCCACACGATCATAGGTGATTCCGTCAATCGATCCTCCGGCAGCCAAGCCTCCCGTGTCTTTTTCTTTTTCAAGGATTAAAGTGTGGAGCTTTTGATCGCTGAGGTAAATACCGGCTGTAAGGCCGGCGAGTCCCGCTCCGACGATGATGACATCGTAATGCTCCGGGTCCTCAATGGGGTTGCCATCCACCTTTGGGATAAATGAGGCTTCACCGCTTCCCTCGACGTAGATCGGAACCCCAGGTTGTGAACCCGTGGTGATCATAACGGGATGCTCAGTGGCTGCAGGCAATCTGCTGTTTTGGTTTGTATTCTGTGGAGTTGAGCAAGCAAGGTTAGAGAGCACGATTAAAATAACGAGGTTGCAGTGAAACCTGTTTTTGAACATGAAGCCCTCTTTTCTGAAAGTTAAAATGGAGTCTAAGAGGCTGAAATAGCCTCTTAGTAGATTACTTTAAAGGAATGTGAAGAAAGCACGAACAAAAAAAAGTGTGGGATTTTTGACGGTCTATCGAGCGCTTTGGGATGCAGCTTGAGCGGTTGCAGTGGGGAAGTGCGTGGGTCGATCGGTCATCTCGCCCCTGTGCCTAGAAATTATGCTTTGAGCTGCGATATTAGCTGATTGAACCGCGCCATTCATATAGCCCTGATAAACTTCACTCACATGTTCACCTGCAAAAAGGAGTCTGCCTTTGAGCTCAGGTTCCGCGGGGCTGCCAATCAGAGTGGTGAGTTGACCTGGGCGGGGACAAGTGTAACTGCCAAGAGTATGAGGATGTTTCGCCCAATTAAAAAAACTTCGATTGGCGTCGTAGAGCGAGCTGATTTTAGGATAAATTTTTTCAAGATCTTTGATTAGGATTTCAGGGCGTGAAACTTCAGGCATTTGCGAAGCATTCCCCCCCACAAAGTTGGTGATGATTCCGCTCGTTCCTGCTTGCGCACGGCTGGAGTCCCAGAAGACTTGAGTGGGGAGATCTGTAAAGGTATACCCGGTGGATCCGGGGAGCGTGCCTTGCGTTTTTCGCCAGGGGCGTTCTCGAAAGCCCAGCATATGTTTGGAATTCAGGCCATAGCCCAGGTTTTGAATGCATCGTAATTTTACGGGGCTGAGTCCTAAGGTTTCAAGCCCCTCGACCTGGCGGAGTCGGGTAAAAGGAAGGGTGCAAATGACTTGCGAGGCGGATCGGGTGAAGGTTTGATTTCTGCCTTTTAGAGTAAGGCGAATGGTATTGCCAGTGTCTTCAATCTTCACGAGCTCGGATTCGAGGTGAATTTTGGATCTGGTTCCGACGGCCTGCGCGAGCGCTTCAATTAAGCGAGAATTTCCCCCGTGGATTCGTCTTGATTCGTCACTGGATCCAAAAATAGAAAAGCCATGGCTCAAGTCCGGATTTGCCATCAAAAAAAGATTGCCAGCAGATTGTTGATCGGTATCCAAGCCATATTCGCCCAAATAAGCGACGTTGAGAAGGTCTAAAATCCATCGATCTACGTCCTTTTTTGAGTAAAGATATTCCTTTAGGGTCATGCGGTCGAAATAAACGGCTCTCTCCGTGTGTGATTTATAATTGATTACAGAGACATTCGGATCGACGAAGCATGCATTCATGTCAGCTAATAAAACGCGGGCGAGAGGGCGAAAAGCCTCGAGTGCCTGCTTGGGATAATAGTGGTTATCTCCAAAAAAATAATGATTAGTTTCAATTCCCTCTTCACCCAAAGTCAAGTCATCGACCGCGATTCCCAGGTCTGCTGCAAGCTTCAGGAGGTCTTCATGGCCCGAATCGATTAATTCGCCACCCAATTCACAAAACATTCCCTCTGCATTGAAGCGATCCCGAGTGAAGATCCTGCCACCTAGGCGACTGGCAGATTCAAATAATTCACAAGGAATTCCAGCTCGCGTAAGTTGATAAGCGGCAGTCAGACCGGCGAGGCCTGCCCCGAGGATGATCACGGATTCGATTTTTCTGAGAGGCTCCGGAACGTCTAACTGAAGATTGTTTTTGTTCGTGGGCATTACTTGAGATGCGAGTGCATTTTTTAGCAGGAGTTCTCCGAACTCACCGGTGATGATACCCGCTGCTAAAAGTGATTTGAGCACTTCACGCCTCGTTCTGCCCGGATTGTTTTTGAGTGAGTCCCGCAGAGTGCTCTGAATGTCTTCGAGTTGATTCTCAAAATTTGGATTTTTCTCGAGAAAATAGGCTTTTTTTATCATTCCGACAATGCTGCTGAACAATGGTGTTTTGGCCACGTTGATTTGGATAGTATCCAAAAAAAATTCTCTGTCAAAAGATTATAGCGAAGATTTAATGGTGTGGCGCGCAAATTTGCTCTTTGTGTCGCCGAGTATGGAATCTGTTATAAGTTTTTATTTTCTGCAGATCGCTAGACGCCTCACGCCTTTTGGCGTCAAACCATATGCAAAAAATTCTTGCCGATTTTGGGAGAGTTGAGTTGCACGCACTCGTGTCATGCCCATGGCTCGGATGTGTTCTAGCATGTGGGGAATATCTGAAGCCATCTTCCAATCATTGAGTTTGATGGTAAGAAGGACACCTAGGAGTGAATCCTCCATTCGAGTCACGAGCCGGTCCACCGCGAAAAGTGAAAACTGAGGTGAAACGTTCATGTCGAGTAAGATCCACTGAACTGAGTCAGGCAGCTCTTCCCTTAAAACACTCGATACGGGGCGTTGGATGTGCTTAAATTGTTCTCTAAAATTTCTGCGAAAGATGGGATGCATATCGGCTGGATCAATCCCAACGAGTTTAAGACCGCGATTGAGGAGAGCAAACGTCGAGCCTCCAGGGGCGCTGCCGATTTCGACTGCAACATCATCTTTGAGAATTGGGGCATTTGACCAGAGCAGAGCCTCTTCAAGTTTTAAATAGGCACGCGAAGGGGCGTCGGGATGCATCTGGATTTCTGGATTTCCTCCGGGATAGGGTGAGTGAAGAGGGCCGTGTTGGTGGCAGCCGAGCCACCATTCTTCATCCTCTACCCAGATGAGATCTAAAACAAGGTCGCCGGATTTTGGCAGGGTTTCTTCGTAGAAAAGATCAGGCTCCAAATTGCGGACAGTTTTAAATAATGTATTTTTGAGCTCGGTGAATTGTTTCACACCTTCTGGGTTTTCCTGTCTTTCTTGTTTTTTGGGCTCTTCGCCGGGGCCAAAGCGATCTCTTTCCCAAATATGGAGCCGGATTTTCTGAATGGGGTTCTCTAGAAGTGCCTTGGCCTTCTCAGTCACATTCTTTAAATCTAATTTGCCGAGTGAGATTCCGTAGGTACGAGCAAAAATAGATTTAAGTGCAAAATCAGGGGTGAGTTTTTGTGGGCCGACGGCTTTAAATGTGAGAAAACCAGGTCTTGAGTAGGAGAAGCGAAGGTCGGAGTGATTGCGCGCCACCTCTTCCTTTAAGGTTTTTTCCGCTCCAATTTGGCAGACCGTAAAAATGAAACTGGAATTCTCTGCATTGGGCATTTTCTCTGCTTATCATAGAATCTCCCATTTGAGTGTGTTACGAACCGATCATGATCCATCTCACGAACATCAGTAAGCACTACGGGCAGAAGATCCTCTTTCGGGAGGGGAGTCTCCAAATCCGCCCGGGGGACAAGATGGGTTTGGTCGGTCCTAACGGTGTCGGAAAGACGACAATTTTTCGAGTGATCACGGGTGAGGAAGGAGTTGACGGAGGTTCCATCAATATCGCTGATCGCTTGATTATCGGCTATTTTTCTCAGGACGTAGGAGAAATGCGGGGCCGTTCAGCACTCGAAGAGGTGAAGGCTGGAGCAGGTCGGGTTTCGGATTTAGCTGAAAAAGTGGGGCAAATGGAACGATTGCTGGCAGACTCAGCCATCCATCCTCTATCAGACGATGAGATGACCCAGCTTCTTGAGAAATATGGCGAGGCCCAACTCGAGTTTGAGCAACGGGGTGGGTATGATCTTGATTCTCGGGCCAAAGCCATTCTTACGGGGCTCGGGATTGGTCCCGGTGATTATGATCAGCCGGTTGAGAGTTTTAGCGGCGGTTGGAAAATGCGAATCGCCTTAGCTCGGATTTTGGCCCTCAATCCGGATGTGCTTCTCATGGACGAGCCGACCAATCATTTGGATTTGGAGTCAATTTTATGGCTTGAGGAGTGGTTGACAAATTTCAAGGGCTCACTTTTGATGACTAGCCATGATCGAGAGTTCATGAATCGGATTGTCTCGCGTATCGTTGCTATCGAGAATAAGACCGTCACCACTTATAGTGGCAATTACGATTTTTATCTTCGAGAGCGAGAGGTAAGGCAGGATCAACTTCTTGCAGCCCATCAAAAACAGCAGGATATGCTGGCGAAGGAGGAGGAGTTCATTGCCCGATTTGCGGCAAGAGCCTCCCATGCGGCTCAAGTTCAGTCGAGAGTCAAAAAACTAGATAAAATTGAACGAATCGAAATTCCACCGGATGAGAAAACGATTCAATTTGATTTCCCGGTTCCACCTCGGGGCGGGAATGATGTCGTCAAGTTTGAAAATCTCGGAAAAGACTGGCAGCTCGAGGATGGCGGAATCAAGCATGTCTTTAGTGGTGCCCAGGCGATGGTACAAAGGCTCAATAAGGTCGCAGTGGTTGGAGTGAATGGAGCCGGAAAGTCTACGCTACTTAAGATCATTGCTGCTTTGACTGATCCCACACAGGGTCAAGTCCAGCTTGGAGCTAATGTTAAGGTCGGATATTTCAGTCAGCATTCGCTTGAAGTCTTGAATTCTGAAAAAACGATTTATGATGAGGTCTATGACCGTGTCCCTCAGGCAACCATCGGATACGTCAGGAATTTGCTGGGTGCTTTTCTGTTCAGCGGAGACGATGTTTACAAAAAAATCTCCGTGCTGTCGGGGGGAGAGAAGAGCCGAGTCGTTTTAGCCACTATTTTGGCTAATCCAGTAAATTTTTTAATCCTGGACGAACCCACCAATCATTTGGACATCAAGGCTCGCGAAGTTTTGCTCAAAGCCCTTCAGAATTTTGATGGGACCGTGATGTTTGTCAGTCACGATCGACATTTTTTGAAATCGATTTCAAATCGAGTTTTTGAGGTCGATCGGGGTGAGCTTCGGGTTTACGAGGGAAATTACGAATATTATTTGTCCAAAAAAGAGAAGTAGGGTTTTAGTCATAATTTCGATTGAGTGGATCGCTATAGGCTGAGTCGATAGAGAGTTCGTTGACGATTTCACCCTTCTCTGGGTTTGTGTTCCAGTTGAGTTTTTTTGTCCACTCGTAGGGTTTAGGCGGGGTAATGTTTTTTCCAGACGAAACAAAAACACCTTCTCCTTCTTTTACAAGTACTTTTTCCTGTGTTTCAGTACTTTCTACTTCGACTTGGCCCTCTTTTACGCACATCCAAATATCTTGGTCTTTGTTTTTTTTGGTTTTGCTATAGGACGCAAAAAACTCAGTGCCACGCACGCCCATGGTTACTGTTTTGGCCCTGATCAAAAATGGGATTTTCCCCATTTTTTTGACCTTGGCGAAGACGCTACCCTCTTGAATGTCTAATGTCGCTTCGTTGGCTGTTGTGATGATGAGTTCAGAGTTGGCATTAATCTTGAGAACGGAGCCATTTTTGAGTGTGATAATTGCTAAAGATGCATCGCCTGTTTTTAGGGATTGGCCTTCGTTAATGCTCTCTCCAATTGCGATTTTTTCAGATTTTCCGTTTTTAACCAGAGTAACGTTTCCTCGGGAGGTCAAAAGTGTTGCAGCATAAGACAAGTCAGCGTGTAGCTGGATAAAAAATAAAAATAGCATTAAAGCACTAACGTGAAGGAATATCGGTTTTCGTGGCATGATTGAACTCCTGTTATATTGACTTCTCTATTGAGCATGCCATGATTTTAAAAATGTGTCGTAGTGTAAAATCAACATGTGCTTTATTGATCCTGATCCCATTTTTTTCGGCCTGGGCAGATCAGGTGCCGGTTATGTCGCAAAGAAATATTGAGCCTGCTACTGAGCTGCGTGTTTTTGCTAAGAGGGGAGATACCACTTACGTCGCTGAACTCAAGGTGCAGCAGGAATCAGAATTGATTTCTAAATCTTTTCGTCTCGGCGGATCGCGCCGTATCTTTAGCCATCTGAAAATAGGCGCGTATTATTTGCTTCAAAATGGAGTTTTGCACAATGAGGATTGGGTGCAAAATCCGGATCAAAATTGGGGATGGAGAGATACGAGTTCTCGCGTAGAGCATGCATTGATGGTCGAGGTGACACCCCAGACAGTTTTGCCTTCGGATGAAAATTGGATAGCTGAATGCAAGACACGCATCGTTTTTAATGCCTTCAATCAGCAGTGGACACTTAAGGTTCGTCCCGGTGTGTCGTATCTTTGGACAAAACAGGACAGGCCATTTTTAAGTTTTTTTAGTCAGCTCGAATTTTATCTTCCGTTGAACTATGGGAAATCAATTATCTATGAAACTTGGCTTTATTTCGGAGCCCTTTATTACTATAGCACCACATTTCAGTTGGGCGGCTATGGTGCGTGGAAAACAGTTAAATGGGAGAGTCCAAAAATTTTTGATGTTATTACCAGCCAATCTTTTGAAGTCCACGATAATTCACCGGTTCTAGGATTTGTGGCGATTTGGAATTTTGATTTTTTTGGAAGTAGCTGAGCCCACACAGCATAATATGTAACACTGCTGTAAAGAGCTAGGATCGTTAGCGCTTGGGTCCAATGGGATCTAGACCCACGAGTTGTCGCCAGTTTTTGGCCAAGGCTAGGCGCGTAGAGGATTTACACAGCTCAGGGGCGATGCGGTAGAGGTTGAGCAAAGCGCGACCGCTCTGGGTTGGAAAAATTTCTTTCTGGTTCTTTTGGATCCCTTTGTAGATTTTCAGGGCAGTGGACTCGGGCGAGGCGACCATGAAGTCGAGCCATTTTGGGAGATGAAACTCAGGCTGAGCTTCCATCATCAGAGTTTTTACAAAACCTGGTACGACCAGAAGGATCTTGAGTTCTGAGCGATTTTGTTCATATTCCATCCGGAGCGAACGGGTAAATCCCGCGACGGCGTGTTTGGAAGCACTGTAAGCGCACATAAAGGGCGCTGGAACAATACTACTGACAGAGGCCATGTTGACAATGGTTCCAGAGGTGGGATTTTTCATCAAAGAGAGTGCAGTCCGTGTTCCATTGACCGTTCCACCAAAGTTGACTGCCATTACTTTTTGAAACTGCTCAGCTGAAAGGGTCTCAAATGCGCCGAGGATCGCAATTCCGGCGCTATTGATCCAATGAGTGGGACGGCCCACTTCTTGATTGATTTTTTCCGCTACGGATTGGAGCTCATCCGCATTTGTGACATCCGCACGGTAGGCATGACCTTTGAAATTTTCCAGAGGGGACATGTTTAAATCGAGTGCGACGACTTTCGCACCGTTTTTCAGGTAAATCTCAGCGAGGGCACGGCCAATGCCTGAAGCAGCTCCAGTGATAACGGTAATTTGATTCATGGGGAAGAGGTCTCCTCGGAGGCGTGAGACCGAGTGGGCCCAGTGATGTGAGGGACGTTGTCGTCAAGCCATTGGGCATTTCCATTTTTTACAATTAAAATTTCTTCAAATTTTGCCCCAAATCCAGAACCACCCAAATGAGGTTCAATCGCCCAGAGTCCTTCGGCGCTGCCCTCGTGTTCAGGGCCTAAAAGCTCGGGAAGCAGTCCGTGCGAAAAAAGAGCCCAATAACTTTGCCAAGTAAAGGGACGTACCAAGCCAGGAAAACTTGAAGCTGAGATGCGGCGCACCCGATGGCCCAATACTGAAAATGGATACATCGAGTGAATATTATCATATCCATCTGCTTTAAGATCCCGATCGATCCGGTGCCAGATCTCACGAGTTTTGATCCCGGCCTGAAAGAGATTCGGAATTTGCTTTCGGAGCTCCAGAAGTTTTTGCTGAGCCTGCTCGAGCTCACGGTGGGGCTCGAGCGACAGTGTATAGCCAATATCCGCCGTGAACCCGTTTAAAACAGGTGCGGTGTCGAGAATGATCACGTCTCCTGATCGGAGTCTTTGCTTGGAGGGAAGAAAGTGCAGGTAATTTGCAAATCCTTGAAAACGCGTTCGGTCACCAAACCATGCAAAGGAGCGGTGAAAAAAAGTCTTCACCCCACAGTCTCTTAAGTAGGTGTCCATGAGGTTTGCGGTTTGAAGCTCAGTCCAACCCTCTTGAAGTTCACGGCCAATATCTATCGCACATTGATAGGCGAGTCGTTGGCAGTGCCGAAACTGATCCAATTCTTCTGCGGAATAGGAGGGAGAATTTCGAAAAAGAATTGCTGCAGCCTTCCAGCTCAATTTTGACAAGGTTTGGGGTACAGGAACCACTTAGCAGTCCTCCAGGAAATTTTCGATCAATCGGTTGACGTGTACGGGATCTTCACGATGGATCCAGTGATGACCCTCTAAGACTCGAATCACTGGATTTTTAACAAGTTCCTTGAACTCATTTTGAGAGGGGATGTCCAGGTAGGGATCTTGATTAGAC
Organism: Bacteriovoracaceae bacterium; assembly: GCA_023250755.1. Lineage (GTDB taxonomy): Bacteria > Bdellovibrionota > UBA1018 > UBA1018 > UBA1018 > JAHFAC01. The sequence continues at coordinate 8,569 of JAHFAC010000049.1, forward strand.
CAAAGAACAAGGGTGGGCACTTGGATGAGCGATGGTTTTGACCGGAGTGCTTTTGGAAGAGTTTTTACGGCTGTGCGATAATGCGGAAGAAAAGGAGCAACGTTTTTCTTATCCCAGAATTTCAAAACAATTTCTGCAAAAATGGGGATTTGAAACATCGCGATGTACCAGCTTTTTAAAAGTTGCTTGGGCTGATTCCATCGTGAAGCCATTTGCTTGAGTGAAGGGCCGTTGATCAAAATGAGGGCAGCCAGGCGATTTTTTAGGAGTTCGGCTAACCTCCATGCTTGGGGACCACCCAGATCGTGACCCACGAGAATTATTTTTTTTTCACCGGTTGGATCAGTCGATCTTAAAATTTCAAGATGATCTAAAGCGATCGCATCTAAAGTGTATCTGCGCCAGTCTTTTGTTGATGCGCTGGGGTGAAGTCCACGAGCAAAGGGGACGATAATTTTAAATTTTTTCTCGAAGTGCGTGATTTGCGGTTCCCAGGTTTCAGGGGAGTCAGGGCAGCCGTGGAGAAAAAATAAAATAGGGCGCTCTGACTGCTCTTGACCGCATTGGATCCATGCGGTTTTGAGTCCTCGAATTGTTTTTTCACGAGTGAGGCGTTGATTTGATTTCATAGTGATTTAAGGAGTGCCCAGCGGTGGCGGTTTGGGTGCTGGAAAAGGAAGTGACCAGGCTCCTGCTGCTTCTGAGAATTTAAAAAATCTGCGGTGGTATTTGGGATTGACCAAGGGACTGACATAAGGAGCGCTGGTTAAGAACCGCCAAAATACTCGCCAAGGAGGTTGTTTTTCTAAAAGGGGGAGAGTGTCAGCAAGTGTTTTGAAAAGGGGCGCTTTTTGCGCCATTTTTTT
>JAHFAC010000050.1:0-4343 GCA_023250755.1 Bacteriovoracaceae bacterium
CTGGACCGCAATAGCCGCCATGAGTTCCTTTTCCATTGACGGTGGGGTAGGGGACAAAGCGATCGAGGTCGACGCCAATGATGCTTTTGATCGTATTGATGAGTGAGACAGCGTCCGCTCCAGCGCGAAGAGCCGCTTGTGCGGGCACTGTGACGTCCGTAATGTTTGGAGTTAATTTTACGATCACAGGAACACGAGAGAATTCTTTAGCCCAACCCGTGATTTTCTCTAGGACTTTAGGCTCTTGACCCACGGCTGAGCCCATTCCGCGTTCGCACATTCCATGGGGGCAGCCAAAGTTGAGCTCGAGCGCGTCGCATCCTGCCTCTTCGGACTGTCGGATCATCTCGCGCCACTCTTCACGTGTCTCGACCATCAGTGATGCAATCAGTGCATTTTTAGGAAAACGCTTTTTCACTTCAGCCATTTCACGCAAATTGATTTCGGTTGGGCGGTCAGAGATGAGTTCAATGTTATTGAGGCCCTGCATCTTATGGCCCCGAAAGTCGAGTCCACCCAGGCGCGAAGTCACATTTTGAATCGGTTTGCCGATGGTCTTCCAGACAGCGCCACCCCAGCCGGCTTCAAAGGCTCTTATAATTTGCTCACCTGTGTTGGTAGGAGGGCCTGAGGCAAGCCAAAAAGGATTGGGGGAATGGATGCCCAAGAAATGTGTTGATAAATCAGCCATGCGAAATTACCTCATGAATGGCTTGGGCAGCCTGTTTCCCCTCGGCTACGGCATTGACTACTTCTTTGCCGCCATTTGCGAAATCACCCCCTGAAAAAACTCGAGTCGCATGGGTCGAAAGAAGATTGAGGTGGGATTGCCCAGTAGCGATAAGAATCAGATCTGTATCAAGAATCATCTTTTGGTCGAGGAGTTCGACTTTTCCATCGGTGGAAATTCGAGTTTTTCGGAGTGTGGCTCGAATCGATTCACCTTGGGGCTGGTACTCGGTGGGGAGTGTATTGAAGTGGAGTTCAACTCCTTCTTGCTTTGCGGCAGAAAGTTCATGAGTGTATCCGGACATTTCTGATTCGCTTCTGCGATAGGATAAGGCCACGCGAGGGATTTTAAGCCCTTTCAACTCTCGGCAGGCGTCAAGAGCGGTGTTTCCTCCTCCGACGACCAATGCTGTTTGAGCGTTGAGAAAGGGATTGAGTTCTGCGCTGGGTTGCATTTTCAGTCGTGAAATAAAATCGACTGCGCCCAAAATTCGTGCTGCGATTCTTGGGTTTTCACTCCCCAAGACAGGGAGTGGACGGTCTGGACCCAGGCCAATTCCCAAAAAAACAGCATGATAATCTTTTAAAAGGTCCTCAATTTGAACGGTGCGTCCGAGTTCTTGGCCATATTCAATACGAATTCCAATCGAAAGAATTCGATCAATCTCCCAAATGCTCGTGGCGGCCTTCATTTTATAAGGAGCAATGCCAGAGGTATTAAGGCCTCCTGGAAAGGTTTCTTTTTCAAAAATCACAGTTTCATGTCCCAATTTACGAAGAGCATGCGCACATGATAACGAGGCAGGTCCTGCGCCGACTAGGGCTACGCGCTTTCCGGTGGGGGGTGCAGGGTTATCCTTGGGAATGCCTTTTTCTGTGGATTCCTCCATGGCGAATCGTTGCAGTCTTCCGATCAGAACAGGTTTTTTATTCAGCGAATGATAAACACAAGCTCCTTCGCATAAAACTTCAGTGGGACAGGAGAGCGCACACGAAAGCCCGAAGACATTGGCATCCAAAATGGTTTTTGCGGCACCTGTGATATTTTGGCTGGCAATTCTCCCGATGAATTGGGGGATGTCGATTTGAGTCGGGCAGGCCCGAATACAGGGCGCATCAAAGCAATGGAGGCAGCGATTGGCCTCGAGTTCTGCCTCTGTCGAATTGAGACGGGGCTTGTAGTCCTGAAAGGATTCCTCTGGACGGTCTGACTTGAGCCGATCACTCAAAGTGCTATAGCTTTTACCCATGCCCATTAGCGCACCCACTGTTGATGGGCGTTGAAGCGTTGCCGTGGAATGTATTGGCCCACGCCTCGGGTTGCCAAGATCTTGCGATCTTTCATGGCCCATTCTCCGCGCACGAGGACGCTGACTGCTTCGCCTTGCGTCTTGAATCCTTCGAAAGCCGAATAATCACAGCGATGCTTGGAGTGAGCCACAGAAATGGTGCTGAGACGAGTCGGATCAAAGAGGACGATATCAGCATCGGAGCCTGGGGCGAGAGTCCCTTTTTTTGGATACATCCCGAAAATCTTTGCCGGGTTGGTGCTGGTGAGCTGGACAAAACGATTGAGCGAAATCCTATTTTTCAATACTCCGTAGGTAAAAAGCAGGTTGAGTCGATTTTCAATCCCGGGCGCACCGTTTGGGATTTTTGCAAATGAATCCATTCCACGATCTTTTTGACCAGAATAATTAAAGGGACAGTGATCCGTGGCGATGGTTTGGATAAAGCCATCTCGTAGGCCAGCCCAGAGGGCCTCTTGATCTCTTTCAGTGCGAAGGGGAGGAGACATGACCCACTTAGCGCCCTCAAAACCTGGTTTCTCATAGAGTTTTCGGTCAAGTAAGAGATACTGCGGGCAGGTTTCAGAATAAACGGGGTGCTGGTGGCGGGTGAGGCTGTCTTTCACAGCATGTAATGCTTCGTCACAGGTGAGATGGACGACATAAGCGGGATGCCCTGCGACGCGAGAAAGTGCGATGGCGCGGTGGGTGGCCTCTCCTTCGCCAATCGCCGTATGTGAAAGCTCATGGTAGACGGGCGCGGTTTTTCCTTCTGATAGGTATTTCTGCACTAAGACTTCAATCAACTCTGCATTTTCGCAATGAAGGGTAACCAAAGCGCCCAATTGTTTTGCTTGAAGCATCAGCTTGAAAAGTTGCCCATCATCGATCATCAGGGCCCCTTTATAGGCCATGAAGCACTTGAGGGACGTGATGCCGCCTTGGACCAGGCCCGGAATCTCTGCCTGAGTTTTTTCATTCAGATCGGTAATCGCCATGTGAAAAGCATAGTCGATGGTTGCCTTTCCGAGCGCCTTTTCGTGCCACTGGTTGAGGGCTTCTCCCAAGGAATGCCCTTGGGTTTGAATCGCAAAGTCAATGATCGAGGTCGTTCCGCCGCTGAGTGCGGCAATTGTTCCAGTTTCAAAATCGTCAGAACTCGACGTGCCCATAAAGGGGAGATCAAGGTGAGTGTGGGGATCAACGCCACCCGGAAAAACATAAAGCCCGCGGGCGTCGATTTCTTCAACGTCACCGAGTGCCCCTGAAGACCTGCCGACCAGGCCGAGAGCTTGCAGATCGCTGCCGATGGCCAGGATCTGTCCATTGCCAACCAAGATTTCACCTTGAAAATCTTCTGTGGCTGTAATGATTCTGCCTCCGCGAATCCACTTTACCTTGGTCTGCATCAGAATAACCTCCTGGGTTTTAAGCCTTTGTGAGCCTCATGACTCTACGTAAATTTTCGTTCTGTTGCGGTGATCGATTCACATAGGATTCGGACAATCTCCCGAGCGTCACTGTCCGTGATGCAAAGGGGCGGGGTGATTCGAATCACATTTCCGAAGAGTCCCCCTTTTCCGATGAGCAGGCCGCGCTCCCTTGCTTGTTCCATGACTTCCAGGGTTTCTTCGGGAGCGTAGGCCTTGGATGCCTTGTCTTTTACGAGCTCAACCCCTACCATGAGTCCTCTTCCGCGCACATCACCGGTGATGCGTGAAGATTTTTGAAATTCTTTAAGGCCTGCCAAGATCATTTCACCGAGATGCTCTGATTTTTCGAGGCAGTTTTCTTCCTCTAAAATTGAAAGGGTCTCCGCCGCTTGGAGCGTGGCCCAAGGATTTCCGGCAAAAGTATTAAAGTGCAGCTTGCCTCGCATTGACTGCGCAATTTCACTTCGGACGGCCAGCCCGCCAATGGAGGCGCCATTGCCAAAACCCTTGGCTAGGGTCATCAGATCGGGCGAGATGCCGTTATGAAGGACGCCAAACCAGTGCTTGCCAGTGCGTCCGACTCCGGTTTGAACTTCGTCTGAAATATAAATCCCGCCATACTTGCGAACGATTTCAAGCACTCTCGGGAAATATTCTTTCGGAGGTACAATAAATCCCCCGACTCCCTGAATGGGCTCGATGATGGCAGCAGCAATCTCTCCAGAAGAACTCGTGCGAATGGTGGTCTCGACATCCTCTGCACACTCGAGCGCACAGGTTTGGGGATGGGCGCCCCAAGGACATCGATAACAATTGGGTGCTGCTGCGTGAAGGATCCCGCTGAGTCCGGGACCTCCCCACTTCCAAGTGAATTGCCCTGCGAGAGAAAGAG
>JAHFAC010000050.1:4353-9294 GCA_023250755.1 Bacteriovoracaceae bacterium
CCGTGGTAGGCGTGCCTGAGAGCGATGATTTCGTGTCTTTTGGTGTATTGACGTGACAGCAGGATGGCCAACTCATTGGCTTCGCTTCCGCTATTGGTGAAAAAAACTTTATCCAGCCCCTGGGGTGTAATGCGGGTGAGTTTTTCGGCCAGTTCGGCAATCGGTGAGGAAAGGTAAAAGACCGTTGTGTGCTGAGGCTGATCTTCGTCCATCCAAGCTTTCAGGCGTGATTTGATTCGAGGATGGTTATGACCCGCGCTGAGGGTGACAATTCCACCAAAGGCATCGAGATAGCGTTTTCCATTCGTATCCCAAACCCATTGCATGGAGGCCTTGGCCATGTGAAGGGGCTCTCGATAGTAATGCGTGACAGAGGGGAGGAGGTGCTCTTTGCGAATTCGGAGAATTTCTTCGGTTGAAAGGGTTTTGTTCACTTGAGGAGATCCCCGTAGGTCTCGGGTCTGCGATCTCGGTAAAATTGCCAGAGATTTCGAACTTCATCGATCATCGAAAGGTCAAGGTCGGCTGTGAGGAGCTGATTTTCGGTAGCAGAGGCTTGAGCGATGATTTTACCTCTTGGATTGGCAAAGTAGCTGGAGCCGTAAAATTCACCGATGTTCCAGGGTTCTTCGCGTCCCACGCGGTTAATCGCCGCAATGTAATAACCATTGGCTGCTGCGTGGGCGGGTTGTTCGAGCTCCCACAGGTATTGGGAGAGGCCCGCGACGGTTGCTGAAGGATTAAAGACGATTTCAGCGCCATTCAAGCCCAAGCTCCGGGCGCCTTCGGGGAAGTGGCGATCATAACAAATATAAACGCCAATTTTCGCCACCGAAGTTTTAAAAACGGGGTAGCCCAGGTTTCCTGGTTTAAAGAAGAACTTTTCCCAGAATCCGGCGACTTGGGGGATGTGATTTTTTCGATACTTCCCGAGGTAAGTCCCATCTGAGTCAATGACCGCGGCGGTGTTGTAATACACACCGGCCATCTCGCGTTCATAAATCGGAACCACCAAGACCATGCGATTTTTCTTGGCAACTTCTTGCATCTTCACAAGAGTTGGGCCGCCCGGGATTTCTTCGGCCATGGCATACCACTTCGGATCTTGAGAGGGACAGAAGTAGGGACCATTGAAGACTTCTTGAAATGAAAGGATTTGGACCCCCTGCTTTGCGGCTTGGTCAATCCAAGGCAAGTGGGCTTCGATCATCGCATTCCTGATTTTCTCGCACGACCAGTTTGTGTCGGCGCAATGAGCGAGCTGAATGATCCCGGTTTTTACAATTCGAGGCATAAGTGATTCTCCTAGTAAAGATTGCCTTGTCGAACAGCCGTGTTGTAATCGACGTAAATCGTTTTCAATTCACAGAAAAACTCGGGTCCTGTGCTCCCCATTTCGCGTCCCCCGAGCCCAGTCGCTTTGACCCCGCCAAAAGGAGCTTGGGCTTCACCGCCTACCGTGGGTGAGTTCACATGGAGCATTCCGGTTTCAATCTGATCGGCATACTCCAGAACCTTTTGTACATCACGCGTATAGATCGAAGAGGAGAGGCCATACTTGACTTCGTTGGCGATTTGGATGGCCTCTTCAAATCCAGAAACCTCCAAGATCGCAAGCACTGGGCCGAAGACCTCTTCGCGAGCCAGTGGCATTTCAGATCGAACTTCGTCAAAGATCGTGGGTGCAATGAAGTATCCTGTCTCTGAACCTTTGCCTGGAGGGGGAGATCCGATGGCCTCGCCCCCACAGAGGAGGCGAGCGCCTCCTTTTTTGGCCATCTCAATGGCTTCAAGGACGGTGTGATATTGCTTTTCGTCGACTACGGGTCCCATCGCCGTGGGATCAGCAAGACCGTCTCCAACTTTGATTTGCCGAGTGCGAGCCAAGAGTTTTTCAGTAAAGGCCTCTTTTACGGACTTTTCGATCAAGATGCGAGAGGTGGCTGTGCAGCGCTGGCCGGTCGAGCCAAATGCACCCATAACGGTGGCTTCGACTGCGAGATCCAGATCCGCGTCGCTTAAAATAATAATCGGATTTTTTCCGCCCATTTCGAGTTGGACCCGTTTGAGCTGTTTGGCCGCTTGAGCGTAGAGTGCGTTTCCGATTTCATTCGAGCCAGTAAAAGAAATGGCGCGGATCTTAGGGTTGTGCACCATGCCTTCACCGATGACAGAGCCGCTTCCATAGATTAAATTTAAAACTCCAGGAGGAATCCCCGCTTCTTCAAAGGCGCGGACCAGGAGGGTGGCACTGCCAGGAGTGAGTCCCGAGGGCTTGAAGACGACTGTGTTTCCCTCCAAAAGAGCGGGGGCGATTTTCCAGGCCGGGATGCAGAGCGGAAAGTTCCAAGGCGTGATGACTCCCACAACGCCGAGTGGAGTCCGGGTGGTATAAAGAAAGGTGTTGGGCATTTCAGAGGGAATCACCTGTCCCGTCGGGCGGCGTCCCTCAGCTGCCATGAATTCAAGGACATTGATTGTTTTGCCGACCTCACGGCGTCCTTCATTTAAATTCTTGCCCATTTCGCGAGTAATGGTTTTTGAAAAATTCTCGGTTTTCCCGCGCAGGATTTGAGCGACTTTAGTGAGCAAAGCTCCCCGAGCGGGCCGGGGTTTGCGTGCCCATTCTTTCTGGGCTTCTTCGGCCGCTTGGATGGCTCGGTCCAGATCGAGTTGGGTGGATCGAGTGGCTTTTCCCAAAAGCTCGGTGGGTTTGGCGGGATTGCGATTATCATCCCACTGGCCTGAGCTGCCTTGTTTCCATTGTCCGTGAATGAAGTTGAGATAAACGTCTCGATGATCCATCTGATCCGCATACCGCAGCCGATAGCGGGAATCAATGGAATCAAGGGCGAATCAAGGCGAAGTGATGACGCGCTGCTTTCAGAGTTGACAAAGAGCGGAATCAGCCGAAATAATGACAATCATGGCACGTTTCAGTTCAAAGCGGATTTTAGTGAGCGGCGGAGCGGGGTTTCTGGGTTCTCATCTTTGTGATCGCCTCATTGCCCAGGGGCATGAGGTTCTTTGTCTGGATAATTTTTTTACGGGTTCCAAGGACAATGTGACCCATCTCTTGAATCATCCAAAATTTGAGTTGATCCGACACGATGTGGTCGAGCCCATTCGAATCGAGGCCGATGAAATTTACAATTTAGCCTGTCCGGCCTCGCCGGTTCATTATCAGTACAATCCCATCGCGACGATTAAAACTTCGGTCATGGGGGCTCTGAACTTATTGGGCGCCGCCAAAAGAAGCCGCGCAAAAATTTTTCAGGCATCTACCAGCGAAGTTTATGGAGACCCCAAGATCCATCCTCAAACAGAGAAATACTGGGGGCACGTGAATCCAGTCGGAATTCGCTCTTGCTACGATGAGGGCAAGCGTTGCGCGGAGACTCTCTTCTTTGATTATCATCGACAGCACAAGATGCGGATCAAGGTGGCGAGAATTTTTAATACCTATGGCCCTCGAATGCATCCCCATGATGGTCGGGTGGTTTCTAATTTCATTGTTCAAGCGCTGAAAAACGAACCCATTACTGTTTATGGCGAAGGCAAGCAGACGCGCTCATTCTGCTATGCGGATGATCTGATCGAGGGATTTTTAAGGGTGATGGATACTGAGGACGCCTTTACCGGGCCTGTGAATCTCGGAAATCCAAACGAATTTAGCATCCTCGAGCTGGCCGAAAAGGCGATCAAACTGACCGGATCGAAATCAAAGCTGGTTTTCAAGCCCTTGCCCAGCGATGATCCTCTGCAACGATGCCCAGATATTTCGCTCGCCAAGTCGAAACTCGGGTGGGAGCCTCAAGTTCAGCTTGAGGACGGCCTTAAGAGGACGATTCAGTATTTCGAGCAGTTATTGAAATAGTGGCGGGCTTTTGGACTCGCCTGAACTGATAGCGGAGCACGCCTGCAGGACAGCCGATTTGCCATCGTTTGGTGGAGGGATCAAGCAAGACGGTCCCATTTTCGCAATGCGAGACTTCAAAATTTCCGATTTCGTCTTTTTCTTTGAGATTCATCAGGGTGTAGAGTGCCTCGGTCTCAAGCCAGATCAATCCTCCGGCCTCTTGTCGAGTCGCGGGCCTGGGAGCAATCCAGTAGACTTCGAGTAGATTTTTTGAGTCTTCGTTGACTTGGGCATAAATCCCCGGCTCACCTTTTTGGAGTTTTTCAAAAGTGAGGCGGTCTGCCTTGGCAGGCACCACTCTTCCATTTGCTGTCGTAAGTGTGCCTTCCCCAGATTTGAGCTCAAGCTTGGCACCGGTTGCGTCATCGACAAAATTTCCTTGGTAGGCATGGGGAATGACACCGCATGCGCCAAACGTGGCGGCTCCACTGGCCAAAAGAAAAGCTCCAAATATTTTTTTAATCCGTTTCATAAATAAAGCTCCTTAAAAATGGGCTTGGTGAATGACTACAGTCCTTCCATCTTCTTCGACCTGCAGCTCCAGGGTTCCCCCCGTGTTTTCAGTTTTCACGAGAATCGGAATCACAAAACTCAAGTCCTGATTCTTGAGAACCGGTTTGAGAAATTGAGGGTTAGGACCCAAAATCGAAAAAGCCTGGCCAGAAGTATTGGAGGGATCGCTTTGAATTTTGGCTTTAAGCTGCAGCCCCCGGAAGATCACGCGTGAGCTGACGTTTCGAATGATGTATTCGGCGCGAACAAGCCCCGGTTTTCGCAGGAGAGTGAGATCACTCCGGGTGGTAATCTTGTAATCGTTGAGGACGGGCACTTGTTGAGTGCGGTCATAAAGCCCAATTCTTCGCCCTGAGCCTTGGAACGCTTCAACCGCCAGCGGAAGTTCGATTGTGGATGAGGTGCTCCCGCGTGCGATGACAGTGAACGTAATTTCACGTTCCTCACCGGGATTGAGAATTCCCACTTGCACTTCGGACTGAACCAATTCAATGACAGATGAAGCGGAT
>JAHFAC010000051.1 GCA_023250755.1 Bacteriovoracaceae bacterium
GCCGCAAAACTTTGTACGCTGAGTACCGTGCTGAGAGTGCAGAATAGAAGAAGGCCTGTGAGCTTGAGAGAATTTTTAGTACGCATGAGTTGTTTTTAGCCTGGTAGCACGTAAAGATCAAAAAAAACCGGATCCCCTTGGGGGGCCCGGTTTTTTCAATTGAGTATAGAAGATTTACTTAGTTCGTGTATGCAACATGGACCCGGAAATTTCCGACGTAGTCACCTAGGGGTAGGCCGGCAGCGAGTGCTTCACGTGTTCCACCGACGAAGAAGATTTCTGATCCATTGGCATCCAGATGGCTACTGTTTGCATTTAAAGTTGATGTAAAGTTTGAAACTTTGATTTTCTTTGTTGCGTCACCATTAGGAATGGTCATGAAAATTTCTGCATCAGGGAAGGTTAATAGATAATTGTGATTTGCCTGCCCTTGAACTTGAAATTTTGCATTACTATCGGTCTGAGCTGCTGGCAGAGTAAGTTCGCCGTCTCCAATGAAGCCTTCGCCAAAGTTCAGATCAGCCAGCGCTTGAATAGTCAAACCAGAGATAATCTTCTGGCGTGCTGTTCCCAATGTTTCGGCCTCGTTTGAGGCGCCCAAGACTTTTGTGGAATTTGTGATTCCCAATCCTAATGCGATAATTACAACCAACCCCAATCCAACGTTTTTTTTCATTGCGTACGACATGAGTCCCTCCCTAGGTTTCAATTGAATTCCTCTTGATTCTCTTACGTATAACTACAATATTAAATCACAATTTTGTTGAAACTGGGATTTAAGAATTTTTAAAATAAATTGTCAAAATTTTGTCTTTGTAGTTAATAATTTTATTCTATGAGTAAATTTGTCTTAACATTTTTTGCTTATGGTTTTGTTTGTCACCTTATTCATCACCCTGCTCACTACTCATCATGGCGATCCAGCCCGAAGAGACGGGAATTGCACTTTCCTGTAAAATTATGCTTTTCGGCTCGTGCGAGCGGGGCTTGTTCCAGCATTCTTCGCATTCCTGGGATGTTGATTCGGATCATCTCTTTGATGGTGCTCGGGGTCGGCTTGTGTGAGGTCCCCAGTTCAAAAAGGAGTGACCAAATTCCGTGCTTCCAAAATGCATAGTCCTCAAAAGTGCCGTCAGCAGGGTAAATGACCTCAGTAGAATTACCAACTGGATAGTGACTCTCAACCGTGGCGGCTTGGACTAAGAGTTTAAAGAGATCATCATAGGGCGTTGACAAGTCTTGAGTTGAAATCCCCCAGGGATAAACGACTGCTGGATAGTAAGTGTGAAGTGTTTGAGAGGCGACAATCCCCTCAGCATCAATAAAACGGGCGAGCGCAGCTGTTGATTTTAAATGGAATGGACCTTCCGTTCCACACGGTCCTGGGTAATCGCGATTGGGATCGTAGGCGTGGCCTTTGATGGTTTCCCAGCGTTCACCATTATTGTATCCGGTAATATTGAGAACCGGGATGACATATACGGTTTGTCCTGAGATGGGAGATTCAGCAACTGATTGGGCAAATGCCTTGGCCACTTCAGTTGATCCGTACTCATTTCCGTGATGGGTAGCCACAACGAGATTTTTTACCGCTCCATCGCCAACTCGTAATCCCACGATTTTTTCGCCTGTATCGCTTAAGCCGAGTTCGAAGACTTGAGTTTTTCCAGGATATTGCGAGGCTAACTGGTAAACGAATGCTGAGACGTCAGAGTAAGACGTGGCCAGAGCCTTGGATTGCCAGCCAAAAAGAAAAAAAACTAAAGGAATAGTCAGGAATAAAAAAAGAATTTTACCATTGTGAGATCCATTCACGTGGGTTTGCATCCGGTAGCCTCCTTGCACCATGAGCTGCTTGCTTATTTTAATTAGTCTAACTGGAAGATTGCAAGAATCGAGAAAAAAATGCGCAGGACTGTAAGCCGGGTTCTGTCTTCATCTTGCGATGGAGGCGATCATTCCTCTAGAGCTGGCGTTACCGCTAGCTTCAAGCGGCCTTACCCGGAGGCGTCGGTCAAGCGAACCATGCCTCCCTATTTGGCCTTGCTCCAGGTAGGGTTTGCCGTGCCATGAGAGTCACCCCTCACGCGGTGGGCTCTTACCCCACCGTTTCACCCTTACCGTCTGCTCTGAGAGCAAGCGGCGGTTTATTCTCTGTTGCACTTTCCGTCGCCGTTTCCTCACGAAAAAGGCGCCTGGTGATTACCCAGTACCCTGCTTTATGGAGCCCGGACTTTCCTCCCGCATAAGGTATGACCCTCATGCCAGCGATCACCCGTCCTGCGCGAGAGGTTGCTTAGCAGATTTTTGGAGAAAAGGGCAGATCTTAAGTCCCTGTTTTTGCCTCAGCCTGCGATGAAGCTTCACCCGACACCGATGGAATCAGTAGGATCCGGTGGCAACTTGGGCACTGTTGAAGATCGTTGGCTCGATACACTTCGTTGAAAAGCTGGGGCGGCAACATCATATTGCAACCGCTGCATCGCCCGCCTACCGCATGAACGCACCCCATGCCTCCGCGAGCTCCGCGGACCCGGTCGTATTGCCGGCTAATTCGCACTTCGATGGAGGGTAGAAATTTTTCGCGCTCCTGGGTGAGTGTTGCGATTTCGGCGTCTAATTGCGCACTTTCGCTGGAAACCACGGTCATTTGCGTTTCACGATCGGTCTTTAATTTTAAAAAATCTGTGTCAATTTGATTGATTTCTTGATTGAGGAGTTCGAGGTCTTGTTTGTTTTTTTTGAGCTGTTCGTCAAGGGTGGTATTGAGTTTTTTAAGCTGATCAATCTCTTTGTTCGCGGCCTGAAACTCTTGGCTGTTGTGAACAGTTTCGAGTTTAGTGTGGGCTCGGGTGAGCCGGTCGTTGTTGAGTTCAATGGCTGCTTCAGTTTGTCGAATTAATTTTTCAACTTCAGTGAATGCATTTTTTTTGGTGTCGGTTGTTAGTTGCATTTTTTGAAAGGACTCATTGAGAAGCCTTACAGAATCAGGAAGCGAGGTTTTTCTTTTTATTAAATGATCGATCTTAAAGTCCACCTCTTGGAGGTGTTCTAAGGCTTTCATCTGCTCACGAAGGGGAAGGGGGTGATTCACTGCTTTTCTCCTCGCCAAATCTTTTGCGTTTCTAGATCTTGCTCAACCGATTCCAAACCCGCTTGGGAGAGCCAATGTTTCATCGTGCTGAGAAAGAACCGTTCACTTTGCTGATGTCCAAGCTCTAGTACCGTCATACCCTGTCTTTGGGCTTCCACCGCCGGGTGATAGCCTGCTTCACCGGTGATAAACAAATCACAGTGCGCTTTCAGAGCTGCTCCGATGAAGGAGGTGCCCTTTCCGGCAACAAATGCGAGTCGTCTCACCTGGCGTGGGACAGGATTGGTGATCCAGAACCCATCTAATTTAAATAGGGTCTTAACATCTTGCGCCAAATCTGAAAAGGGTTTCGGTTGGGCAAATTCACCCCAGAATCCATAGCCTAGTCCCCAGGTCAATCCCAGGGATACTGGAGTTTGTTTCAGGGGATAGAGGTCGTAGGCGACTTCTTCATAAGGATGGACCCTGAGCAAGGCTTGAATGATAGGTCTTTTAAGTCCTTGTGGAATGATTGTTTCTAGGCGAATTTCTTGGGTTTTTTCAAATTTTCCAGGTTTTCCGAAGAAAGGCTGAGTTTTTATGCCCCCACGAAAGCTCCCTTCGCCTGGGGATGAAAATGTGCAAAAATCGTAATGGCCAATATGGCCGGCACCTGCTTCACAAAGAGCTGTTCGGACTGGTTCTAAATGGGTGGCTGGAACAAAGACCACTAATTTAAGAAGAGATTCCCCCGGATCGTCCAAAAGCCGGCCCTGAGCGGTAAGGCCTAAGCCCTGAGAGACCACCTTGGTTACCTCTAACGCACATTGATCAAAGTTCGTATGGCAGGTGATCACGGCGATGCCCGATGTAGTTGCTTTTGCAATGAGCGAAGAAAGAGAGTCATTCTCATTTTTCCACACTAATTGGGATAGGCCTCGTTCTTTTGGGAAAATGCACGGATGATGAGTAATCACCAAGTGAAAGTCATGCTCGATGGCCAGATCCAGGGCATTTTGAGTTAGGTCAATGGAGAGAACAGCTCCTCGTGTTTTGCACTGTGAGTTGCCTACTAATAGGCCAACATTGTCCCAACGTTCAGCTGTGCCGGGGGGTGCGAGCCGGTCTAGAGTTTGAATAATTTTTTCTACAGTTTGAGTTGGGGAGGATTTTCTGATTTTTTTGTTTTCTTTCATTTTTCAATCGTGTGCCCAGCGAGAGCCCAGGCTTTGAAGCCTCCGTCCACGTTGACCAGGTCGGGCAGTCCCAAGTAACTTAGATTGATGGCTGCCACCATACTTCGCCGCCCTGATTGACAGGAGAAGTAAATGCGCTTGGCTTGTTTTAATTCATGATAGTGGAAAACCAGTTCTGAAAGCGGGATGTTCATTGTCCCTGGGATGTGACCCGCCTGGTATTCAAACTCCTCGCGGACATCAATAAAAGCAGTGTCAGCGCCACGCTCTCTGAGTTTGTTCGCATATTTATCCACTTGAAGAGCTGTGATCCTGCCCATTGGGTTTCTATCCGGAAGGGGGGCTGCACAAGAAGTGGCAGCGCCACTGCCAAAATCGCAAGGGGGAGCTGTCTTCGGTGCTGAGGTGCTATTGAATTCAATTCGTTTGATAATTTCTTGTTTGAGCCCAAGGTCTTGTTGAAAAATTTCGGCATTTTTCATTTCAATAAACGCACTTTTATCAGAGAGCTTCCAGTGCGGATTTAATTTTTTTTCTGTTCCGATAGTAGAAAAAATCAAGCCATTATAATCGTGTCCAGGGAGGACGATCGTATCATCAGGGAGTGATCCAAGAACGCGATTAATGCTCTCCCATTGATCGGCAGGATTTGCGCCCTGAAAATCTGTCCGTCCAGAGGACCCAATGAAGAGCGTGTCACCGGTGAAAACTAAGCCTGCGCGATTCTGGGCCTGTGGTGGGAGATAAAAAGAAAGTGAGTCTGGGGTATGTCCTGGGGTTTCAAGGGTTCGGAGTGCGAAATTTCCAATCTTAATTTCGTCGCCTGATTTTAATTTTCGAGTCGGACGTTCACTCTGGGTTTGATGGGACATTCCAATGACCACTTCAGGGGCCAGGCGCAATAGGTGTGACGCAGAAAAATGATCAGCATGAGTATGAGTATCGAGGACCGCCGTGAGAGCAAGTTCGTGGTCAGCCAGGTACCCATGGTAATCATCCATCAGATCGAGTGAGGGATCAATTAAAACCGCTTGGTGCGACGAGATGTCGCAAATGAGGTACGAAAGGCATCCTTCCGCACGAAATTGTTTGAGCCCAACAGGTGAAGACGTAGACCAATTTCCAGAAAAATCCATCTGCTTCCCTTTATCATCATTTATTGACAATGTATTTCAAATTCTCTGGGTGAATTTCGGTTAATGGGACTTCCAAACCGGTGGGGCCCATTAAATACTGTAGTGCGATTGAAATATTTTCTGGGACGGCCTCTTGTTCGAGCGATTTTTTAGCGTAGATTTTTGCTTCGTTTTTTTGGCCTTGTTCGATCAGGCAATAAGCCCATTCGATGTAGATTAAGGATGTGCTGGGAGTAAGCTTTAAGGCAGGTTCAAGTTCCTTTTGGCAGTCGATCGGTCGTATCCCATTTTTTAAAAGAGAGTGAAGTCGTGCAATATGAATTCTAAAGTTCTCTGGTCTTCGGGATAATTCGGTTTCTGCTTCTCTTAGGGGATTTTTCATTTCATAGGCTCGAACCGACCCGCCGAGAAAAGACACGGCTAGTAAAATTGCAAAGATTGAGGTCAGGTATTGAAAGTTTTGTAGGGCGATAGGAATGGCAACAACGAAGAGTAAAAATACTACCCCGTAGAGGCGATATAAAACGAGGGGATCATAGACCGGAAAAATCCAGTAAACTCCATAGAGAACAGCCGGGCTGACTAAGAGTGCCCAGTTGCCCAGATTTAATTTTTTCCAAAAAAAGACTCCAAGGCCCAGCAAGCTTAAGAGTAGTCCCGAGCCCAGCCATAGCCATGGAAGGGTGAGTTGATAGCTCGCGCGTCCATAGGGAAAGTGACCGTAGTCATTTACCAGTCCAAAGGGGATTACGATGATTCTCGCAATCAGGGGAATCAGTGCGGTCTGAAGCTGCAGGTTTTCTTGTCGGTCTCTGAGAGGAAGAATGAGCGAATTTTCTTTGGTAGTTTCTCGTCCCTCTAAAACAGCTTGGTGAAATTCACGGCTCTTTCGGTAATTGTCTTGGTTTTGAACGAGGGGCTGGGAAATAGCGTTGAGTTGACTGCAATAAAAGATCAATCCAAGGCAGCCGATACTCAGCAAGGTACCCACTCCTGACTTCGTTTGAATCGCTAACACAAAGAGGAGAAGGAGTGCAACAAGCCCAAAGTTCTCCTTTGAAAAAAAACAAAGCAGTGTGAGTCCAGCGAGTTGGACGAATGAGGTGATGGAAGGACGGGGGCGGTTTGCATTTAAGAAAACGCAAATACTGAGTGTCATAAACAGGGTCCCTAGGATCTCGGCGCGCTGAGAAATGTGGACTGCGGTTTGAAGCGAAACGGGATGGAACAAAAAGGCAAATAGACCCAAGAAAGCAGGAAGCTGGATTTTGGCGGGAAGGCGGGGGATCAGTATTTTCCATGCAATGCTTACGGTGATCAAATGAAGGACGATGCTGATCAGAACGGCTTTTTCCATGGAAGATTCAAGAAAAAAGCCCTGAAGATAGAGGAGGAGACTATGGACGGGGCGAAATAACGGATAGGAGAAATAGAAACTTTTGTTCTCGAGGATGGCTTGGTACCTGACGTCATCAATTAACTCTCGCCAGGGATAGGCGAGATAAAAGCAAAGCCAAAAGAAAACCCCGAAGCACCAGAAAGAGAAGCTGCGCTGTTTCATTCTTTCAAAGGTAAACCGCTTTTTGAAATACGGCTAGGAGGGAATCATTCTTTTAGTTGACGACTGAAGAATGCTAGGAAGCATGGTAGAATGGGCAAAATGAAAAATGGATTCGCTCCTTGGGGCAAGGTGATCACTGTTTTTTTCACAGTTCGAGTTTTAGCCTCTGTAGCCGCTCTTTTGAGTGTCTCATCCTTTCCTTCGCAAGGGATTTTATCCGCCAATGGATATACTAAGCCGGCGTATTCACGCCCGATGGAGCTTCTTGTTGGTGTTTGGGAGCGCGCTGATGCCATTTGGTATTTGGGGATTGCACAAAACGGTTATGGGCAGGACCCCAAGGCCGCAGCTTTTATGCCGTTTTATTCGGGAATGATCGCGGGTTTGAGTACCGTTTTACCAGGGCCCCCGGTTCTCTCCGCTTTGCTGATTTCAAATCTTGCATTTTTCTTCGCACTTTTATTCTTATTTCGATTGACCGAAAGCGAATGTGACTCAGAGGTGGCTGAGAGAGCGCTTTGGTACCAGGCTCTTTTTCCAGGAAGTCTTTTTTTCTTTGCTCCATACACGGAGTCTCTTTTTTTGTTCTTGGCGACAGGTTCATTTTTGGCTGCACGGCGGGGTCGTTGGAGTTTAGCTGGTTTATTGGGCGCTTTGCTTGGGTTAACCCGAAATTGGGGTGCTTTGATTTTCATTCCCCTGCTTGTGGAATGGATTCAGCAATTTTTTTTGGGTCGAAATGCTTCGCGCTCACGATTGCAGGTCTTATGGCTTCTGTTGATTCCGATGGGAATCGGGCTTTGGATGGTTTACTGGAAAACAAAAACAGGAGATGAGTTTGCTTTTCTTCATCAGCAATCGGGTTGGCAGAGAGAAATGCTTCTGCCTTGGCAAACTTTTTTATCCGGAATGAGGCAGGCTTGGGATTTTTTAGGTGCTTATCCAGGTGGAATCTATGCTTTGGAAGCGCTCTCAGTGATGGGTGCTGTAGTTTTGGGAGTGATCGGCTTTTTTCGGGTTTCATTGCCACTTTCTCTCTATCTTTGGATGGGACTGCTTCCTCCACTTTTGGCTCCCTATCCCGGAAGAATGTTCATGTCCTGCACTCGGTTTACAGCGATCTTATTTCCTGCTGCGATGACGCTAGCAACTGTTGTAAAAAGCCAGAAAATAGATCAAATTTTACGTCTAACGCTGATCGTTATATTTTCAATTGCCACGGCAATGTATATTTGTAATCAATACATGTTTTGAAATAGTCCGGTATTCCGCCAGTAAACATTCTCGTGCTGACTTATGATCTGGTTGTTTGTTTGAAATGATTAAGATTTAATTATGATACCGGAAACATCTGAAAAAATATCTAAATTGATTCTCGTGATTGAAGACGCTGTGATTCTTCGGGATTCGCTCAAGGAAATCTTGATTCTGGAGGGTTTTGACGTGGTGACTGCTGCTAATGGCCAGGAGGCTCTGGATTATTTAATGCAAGGAATGCGAGGAGATCGACCAAGAGGTAAAATGAGTCAGAAACCTACATTAATTTTGTTGGATTTGGACATGCCGGTCATGAATGGAGTCGAGTTTCTAACACAGCTTGCTGTGCAGTCAGATCTTAGCCAAATACCAGTAATCGTCTGCTCTGGTTCACAAAATAATCTAGACAATTTAAAGATAAAACCTGCTGCCATTGTGCCTAAGCCTTTTGATATAGAGGAGTTGATTGCTGCTTGTAAGCGACATTCTCTTTCGGTGACAGTTTCTTCGCAAGGACAGAGGTAGAAACAAGGAGAGGCCATGGGGGTGCGATCTTCTTCAAAAAAGAGTAACCATGCTGAAGATGAGTGGATTTTTGGATCGGCCGAGCGGCAAATGCTCAAAAAAATTGGACTGAAGATCGGTCGTAATCTCTTTGCCAAGAGTCAGTCGGTAGAGTGGTTGGCCATTCAGGTTGGAATTGCGCGTTCTACCTTGCGCGAAATCATGGCGGGTCGAAGTAATGCACGAATCCTAACACTTAACGCGATTGCTAAGGGGTTGGGTTTCAAGAATCTGGTCGAATTTTTACGCGATTGCTAACACCAACTAGCACATCGGATTCGATTTTTTACGTTTAGCTTTGCGGCTTCGCTCGACCGCTATTTTATGAGGTGATGGGGTCGCACCTGCTTGATAAGCACGCGCTTGATCCCGGCGTTGTTTCCTGAATTTTACACTGAGTCTTTTTGCCATAAGTACGGTCTACCTAACATG
>JAHFAC010000052.1 GCA_023250755.1 Bacteriovoracaceae bacterium
CCACCGCGAGCACCCGTGTCTGCCCACGCGCATTACGATGGATTGCCACCACGGATGGCTCATTGATGATGATCCCTCGATCTTTCGCATAGACCAATGTATTTGCCGTACCCAGGTCAATTGCCAAATCATTTGAAAAGAAATCCAAGAATTTTTTTAGCATTCCCAATCTACACTCCGCGACTCACCATTTGTAATGGCGTATATGCTCACCTCGTTCGGCAATCTCACTCATCGATTTGATTCCGATATCAAGATGAAGATCCGTATACTGATGAAATACCGCTTTCGCTGACTTCTTCGTTTTAATCCCATCTCGACGAAGAGGCAGGTCTGAAACTAAAAGCAAAGCCCCAATTGGCACCTTGCTTGCGAATCCAGTCACAAACAGCGTCGCGGTTTCCATCTCTATAGCCAATGCCCGCTCCTCATAGAGCTGGGCCTTGAACTTCTGATCAAACTCCCAAAAACGATAATCAGTCGTATGCACGACACCTGTACGATAATCCAGCTTCTTTTCAACCAAAATCTGAGAAACAAATTTCTGGATTTTAAAAGTTGGAAGTGCCGGAACTTGAATTGGCATGAAGTGCTGAGAAGCACCCTCGTCTCGAATGGCCGCGGTGGGTAGAATAAAATCTCCCACTTTAAGTGAACGGTGCAATCCACCACAAAGCCCCAGAAACAACACCGCCTTTGGCTCAATTGTGGCCAGGAGCTCAATAATCAATGCGGCCGTTGGAGATCCGATAGAAAAATCCACAACAGAGACGTCGGCCTTCTCGCTATGAACCACATTCATAACAGAGCCTTTGGTTCTGCGAGTCCCGCAAATCTTAAATGACCTTTCTAAATAATAATCGAAATTAGTCAGAATAATCTGTTTTCTAAAAAGCTTGGGGTGTGAACCCGTATATCTCTCCAGCATATCCAATGCGATTCGATGCTTGTGTCGATTCGAATAAATCCGATTATTATTCGGAACTAAAAATGGATTATCCAAAAACGGGTCGATGATCTTGGGGGTGGTTTTTTTCTTTTTCACATGCACAGCTTACATTTCAGCTCGGTGCGAAACAAGGGGTCTAATAGTGGCGAATCATAGCGCTGCGTGTTATAGCCTTAAGCAAGACTTATGAGAAAACTCTCTTCAGTACTCATATTAGGACTGATATTCGCTGTTTTTAGCCTGTTTCGGCAATGGCCGGACGTTGCGCAAGTAAAGACAAAATTTCCGATCATCCTTTATGAAGGACCGCAAACGCCACCCAAAGTACATTTACAGTCAAAACCGCCTTCAGGTTGGGTAAAATTGGACGAGATCTCCCAACCTGCGAGGGGAGCCGTATTGGTCAGTGAGGACTGGGCTTTTTACCAACATAGCGGAATCGACACTCAGCAAATTCAAGAGGCAATCAAAGAAAGCTGGGAATCAGGTCGCCTTAGCCGAGGCGCTAGCACTAT
Organism: Bacteriovoracaceae bacterium; assembly: GCA_023250755.1. Taxonomy (GTDB): domain Bacteria; phylum Bdellovibrionota; class UBA1018; order UBA1018; family UBA1018; genus JAHFAC01. Next base: position 1,465 of record JAHFAC010000052.1, read on the forward strand.
TACGCAACAGGTGGTTCGGAACGTTTTTCTCAATAAAGAAAAAACACTCACACGAAAACTCAAAGAAATTTTTCTCTCCCTTTATCTTGAACGGGAAGTAAGCAAGGGAAAAATCCTTGAAACTTATTTCAATATAGCCGAATGGGGCGAAGGCCTATTTGGGATCGGCGCAGCTTCTCAGTATTATTTCCAAAAAAAACCATCCGAGCTGACCGCAAAAGAAGGAGCATTCCTAGCCATGCTTTTGCCCAGTCCAAAACGCTACAGTCAATCCTTTCGGCTCCGACGATTAAGCGAATACGCACGCAATACTATCTTGTCGATCTTGGAGAAAATGGTCAAAGCGCACTACCTCACTGAGCAAGAACTCATGAATGCGCGAACAACTGCGCTATCGTTTGAAAATCTAGAGCCTATTCAAAAATTTGACATTGCTCCTCTGCCTGAGACAGAATGAACGGATGAGAGTCGTGCAAGCCCAATGGAGGAGGGCTATTCTTTTTTTCTTAGTTCCGGTGAGTTTGGGGATGATCTTTAAATTTCTCCTTTTCCCAATTCGCTCACCCGCTTCACCTGCGCCTGCCGTCACAAAAGGACTGATTGCGCAAGCCCTGAGCGACTCAGGGGTGATTCACCCCTTCCCAGCTGAAACAGAAATCCTGTTAAACGGCAAGCTGACTCCCGTCAGCGTGCAATACACCTTTGAACCGGAATTTCAGGAATATATGGAAAAACTTTTCCACTCCTATCGTCCGGACTACGGTGCCTTTGTAGCAATCGATGCCACATCAGGTCGGGTTCTTTCGATGGTGAGCTACACGCACCACCCAGCTCACATAAATTTGTCTGAGCATTTAGCGCTGAGGGCAACCTTTCCTGCCGCCTCTGTTTTCAAAGTCGTAACAGCGGCAGCCGCGATCGCCGAAAGAAACTTCAATGGCAACACAGTGATCCCCTTTAATGGGAGCAATCATACTCTGTACCGAAGCAACATCCTGAAAACCAATTACAATCGATGGATCCGGCATATGACGCTCAAAGAGGCGTTTGCCCGATCCGTCAATACCGTGTTTGGAAAAATCGGTGCCTATGAGGTCGGTGCGGACCAACTCAAACTTTATGCTGATCGCTTTGGCTTCAATCGCAAAATCGACTCTGACCTTCCTATTCAAGTAAGTAAAGCACCTGTTTCTGATGACCCTTGGTCCTTGGCTGAAACAGCGTCGGGTTACACCCCCAATAACACAATGAGTCCGCTCCAAGGGGCTCTGATTGGGTCCGCCGTCGTCAACAATGGTGTCATGATGGAACCTTACGTTGTTCAATCCATCCACAGTACAGATGGACAAGTCATTTACGAAGCCGAACCCAAAGTTGCCACTCTTGCTATCGACAGCTCCACTGCGGCTGAAGTTCGCACGCTCATGCGAGAAACTGTCCGTCAGGGGACTTCAAAACGATCTTTTAATCGGTTTTTTCATGGAAAATTTGCCTCACTCGATGTCGGTGGCAAAACCGGATCCCTTTCAGGCACTGACCCCAAGGGAAAATACGATTGGTTCATCGGATTTGCAGACAAGCAACACTCCCCTATTGCAATTGCCGTTCTCACCATCCATGACAAATTCTGGCGCGTGCGTTCTTCGTATTTAGCGCGCAAGGCAATCGAGAAATATTTTCAAGATCAACCTTAAAGGAAGACTGTGATCCCAAAAGAAACCCGCACCGACATCATCCGATTCTGCCAGCGCATGGACGTAAAAAATTGGGTGGCTAACCACGATGGGAACATCACGGTAAAACTTGCGGGTGGAGAACTGGCCACAACGCCCACGGGACGCTTTAAAGGCGATCTCACAGAAGAGGACTTGGTTGAACTCAATGCAGAGGGGAAAAAAACAGCTGGAACGGGGGGACCTTTCTCAGAATTAGCAATCCACCTGAGAGTTTATAAAACACGTCCCGATGTGAAAGCCGTAGTTCACGCCCATCCCCCCTCGGCCACCGCCGTGGGGTGTGCAAATCAGGAAATGATCACCTGGGCTGTTCCTGAGGCCGTTGTTAGCCTGGGCCCGGGTATCCCACTTGCTGGATTGACTCTTCCGAATTCAGATGCGTTCTGGGAGGAGTTTTTACCTCTCATTCAACACTACGATGCAGTCCTAGTGGCCGGAAACGGAGTTTTTAGCTGGGGAAAAACCCTTGAACAAGCTTTTTTGCGCATGGAATTAGTTGAGCACCTTGCAACTATTCTTCTAAAAACGATCGCGCTCGGCGGACCCAAACTCTTGGATCCCAAAGAAGTCACCCAGCTCCTCAAGAAACGCCAAGAAGCGGGTCTTGGCCTCCCGCCAGACCCTGCACGGGCACATTGGTTTCCGGCTCCATGACATCCGCGCCCTGCACGGTTCACCAACCCATCCTTGTCCACACAATTACAGAGGCACTTCTTGCGCCTTTTACTGAACTCTCACCAAACACTACACCTCATTGGATTTTAGATTGCACATTCGGTGGCGGTGGACACACAGCAGCCCTCCTCGAAGCGCTCAACAGCACTTCTGGACTTCGTCACCACAAAATTCTCTCAACAGATCAGGATTTGGACGCAGTCATGCGTGGACGCAAACGGTTTACAAAAGAAATTACCGAAGGGCGTCTCGAAATCGTTCAAAGCCGATTTAGTGATCTTTTCGAGCTTTTGGAAGGCCGTCCTTTACTCGCCCTTCTGGCTGATTTAGGCTTTTCCAGCGATCAACTCGAAAATGCCGGCCGGGGTCTCAGCTTTTTAAGAGAAGGTCCTCTGGATATGCGAATGGACCCGAGACGCCCAGAAACTTGCCGAGAACTCCTTGCTAGAATTCCCGAGCATGAACTCGCAGACCTCCTTTTTAAGCTCGGAGAAGAGCGTTTTTCTCGTCGCATTGCATCGACCGTGATTCGAAGTCGTCAAGAAAACCGTCTTCCCACCACCACAACGGAGCTCGCAGATCTCATTAGCTATTGTATACCCCCCAAATTTCGACATGGACGCCTCCATCCAGCGACTCGGACCTTCCAGGCCCTGCGAATTTATGTAAACCAGGAGATGGAGGAACTCGATTGTCTGTTAAACCATGTTATACTTTCACTTAAAACAGGGGGACGGGCAGCGATCCTGAGTTTTCATTCGCTCGAAGATCGAAAAGTGAAGCATGCGTTTAAAACCGTATGCTTCAAACCGCTGACTAAGAAACCGATCGAGGCGGATGAAGACGAAGTCCGAAAAAATCCTCGGGCTCGAAGCGCAAAATTAAGGATCGTTGAACGAACATCCCAATCATGAGGCCCGCTAGGTGGCCTCATCAGGGCGGGGGCAATGAGACATTGGGTTCCGATTTGGACAATTCCGGTTCTACTCATTTTTGCTGTGGGTACTGTATGGCTAAGACTCTCCATTGTGCGGACCACTTATGCCATTAACCAAGCAGATCGCATCATGCGAAATCTCCAACATGATCGCGAACAACTCCGTTTGACCGTTACTGGCCTCAGATCTCCTCGACGTCTAGAGTCACTGGCAAAAAGCCGCTTCGGCCTCACTCAACCTCGGGCTGAGCAAGTGATCCACCTTAAAGATTCGGTGAAGCAATGACCTATGTTTCATTTGCGCCTCAGACCATACTCAAGGGAAGAGTGACTATTTTGATGCTCGCTTGCCTCGCTGTAGCAAGTACCGTAACAGGGCGGGCCATTTACATTCAACTCATCCGAGATTCACGCATTGAAAACCTAGCCCGGAGACAGTTTCAAGCTAAAGTCCTCATCCGCCCCAGACGTGGCTCTATTTTAGATCGCACGGGAGAACCCCTGGCCGTTTCAGTTGAAACTCAAAGCCTAGCTGCCAATCCGGCAAAAATTCCCAATAAACGAACCCTAGCAAGTCTCCTAGCCAGGAGTATTGATCAACCTGTTTTAAAAGTGCTCGAAAAAATCCGAGAAAAACGTGAATTTGTTTGGTTAAAACGCCATTTGACTGAGAACGAAATTGCACGCCTTAAGCGATTGCATCTTTTAGATTCAACCGGAAACATGGCCCACGGCCTTTGGCTCGTCAAAGAAAGCAAGCGCGTGTATCCCCATGGTGAGCTCGCAGCGCACGTCATGGGCGACGTCAATGTGGACTCAGAAGGGCTCGAAGGCGTCGAGCTCTGGGCCAATGAGCGACTTCAGGGTAAAATCGTCTCCGTTACAGCGATCAAAGATGCGCTGGGACGGCCAACCTTCATCGATGCCGACGCCGCTAATGGTTTGCAGGAGGGAGAACCGGTCCAACTCACTCTGGACGCCTCGTTGCAATATGCCGTTGAGCAAGAATTAAAAAATTCGATCACAAAAACCGGCTCGCGTGCAGGTTCCGTCATCGTCATGAATGCGATCACTGGAGAAATTCTTGCACTCGCCAATGCACCGTCGTTCAATCCAAATGATAAAAATCTTCCCGCTGACCACCGTAGAAATCGAGCCCTAACCGATGGTTTTGAGCCTGGCTCTATTATGAAGCCCATTTTACTGTCGAGCGCCCTCTCCCACGGATGGAAACTCACCGACCGGGTCTGGGGAGAGCAGGGTTTTTTTACGCTCCAGGGGAAGACCATCAGCGAAGCTGAGCAACATGAAAAATTCGAATGGCTAAGCCTCAAAAAAATCATTCAAGTCTCCAGCAACATCGGTGCCGCAAAACTGGCTTTGCGGGTGGGCCCGGATTTTTACTCGAATACTTTGCGAACCTTCGGCTTTGGCACAAAAACAGACACTGGCTTTCCGGGTGAAATTTCCGGGCGGGTTCTTCCCCGCAAGGGCTGGACGCCTCTCGCTCTCGCTAATATCGGCTTTGGACAAGGAATCTTGGTCACTCCGATACAAATGCTCCGCGCTTACTCAGCTTTCGCCAATGGCGGATGGCTAGTCCAACCGACGCTTCTTAAAACTCCACTCAAAGGCCTGACTCCGAGCGCCCCCCACCGAATCATGAATCGAAAAACTGTTGAAGGCGTCGTAGAAGCTCTTCTAAGCGTCACTGAGGAAGGCGGCACGGGCCTCAAAGCCCGAGTCGAAGGATATCGTGTGGCTGGCAAAACCGGAACCGCCCAAACCGTCGATCCTACAACGGGCAAATACTCACACAATCGCTACAATGTTTCTTTCGTCGGATTTGCCGTAGGCGTTGAGCCCAAAATCGTGATCTTTGCGGGTTTAAACGAACCTCGAGGCTCCTACTATGCCTCTGAAACTGCCGCCCCACTTTTCAGTGCCGTCCTTAATGCAGTGGCAACACGTTTTAGCCTCCCTGCAATGACCGCAAGCACTCCACATGCTCAATTCTCTCCGATGAATGATCAAATTCAGTGGTCCTTAGCTAAAACAACCGAGCCCAATCGCAATGAATCTGAAATTCAATGGCAAGGGACCACTCCCGAAGGGGGTGAGATCTGGAAAATGCCCACGCTTCACAACTTTACTGCACGCGAAGCACTGAGAACACTGCAAGGGCATAAATTTCAACTTGAGATACATGGGAGTGGTTTGGTCCGCGCGCAAGTCCCCGAACCCGGAAAGCCCATTGCCGATGGAACCACGATTCGGTTAATATTGGCTGGTCCATGAAAGCGCGAGCACCTACGATCCTTGATTTAGTCCAAGGATTTCCTTCCGAAATAAATGCAGTTCTTCAAAAAATCGACCCCACCACTCCGATTACCTCGATCACTTCGGACTCCCGTGAGGTCGTAGCTGGCTCTGTTTTTGTCGCTGTTCGTGGAACATCGCAAGATGGGCACGAGTTCATTCATGCGGTAGAGCAATCTGGTGCTGCTTTGATCGTCGGTGAAATCTCCCCCCCCTCATCTCGTTGCGCCCTATCTTCAAGTCATGGACTCCCGCTGGGCACTCGCCCGCATGGCCTCTCATTTTTATGGCAACCCTTCTTGTGGAATGCTCGTCGTCGGTGTCACCGGCACCAGCGGAAAGACGACGACTACCTACCTGATCGAATCGATCTTAAAAGCAGCAGGACATCACGTGGGCGTTATCGGCACGGTAAATATGCGCCACGGCGAAAAAATCATTCCTTCTCAACTAACCACGCCCGGCTCCGTCGAACTTCAAAGAGTGCTTGCACAAATGAAGACCGAAGGCTGTACCGCCGTCGTTATGGAAGTCTCATCACACGCACTGAAACAGCATCGCACGGCTTGTATTGCCTTTGACGGCGTTGTTTTTACCAATCTGTCGCCTGAGCATCTCGATTTTCACGCTGACATGGAGGATTATTTTCAAGCTAAAGCGCTGCTCTTTAAAGAAGGAGTCCAGTTCGCTCTCGCATCTGGAAAACACCCTGTCGCCGCGATCAACACCGATATCCCGTACGGACAGCGACTCTTAAGTGAACTTCACGCAAGTCCAACTCGAGGATTTCGCATTGCTGACTTTGGACACGCTCCGATTGCTCAGGTTTCAGGCCAGAACCTCAAAAGCGATCTCTTCGGAATTCAGGGTAAAATAGAAAGAATTTCTATCCACTCCCCGCTCATGGGCCAATTTAATGCCTCAAACATTTTGGCTGCTGTTGCTGTGACGCAAGGACTAGGCATCTCGGATTCAGCCATTTCAGCAGGAATTGCAGATCTCTCTCTCGTCCCCGGCCGTCTGGAACGCGTCCCCAATACCCACGGCATCCACGTGCTGGTCGATTACGCCCATAAACCCGATGCGCTAGAAAACGTGCTTCGAACTTTGCGCGAAATCCAAGACGGTCATCGCCTCATCACGGTATTTGGCTGTGGCGGCGACCGCGATCGCAAAAAACGTCCGGTCATGGGCCGCCTTGGCGTGGAATTCTCTAACCACACTTTTGTGACCTCTGACAATCCTCGCTCTGAAAATCCAAACTCCATCATCCAAGAAATTTTGCAGGGTATCCCTTTGCAGGATCTTCAAGACAAGAAAAATTTTACTGTCGAGCCAAACCGCGAAAAAGCGATTACCGCTGCCCTTCATATGGCGCAACCGGGCGACCTTGTTTTAATCGCCGGCAAGGGCCACGAAGACTATCAAATCATCGCCGACCCCGATCATCCGGGAAAGACCAAGAAAATTCACTTTGATGATCGCGAGATTGCCATAAAGGCAATGGCTACTTACTCTGAACCTCAGAAGTCCGAGTAACACTTAAGGTGCCTCGGCAAGGGGAAGTTTGAGCCCATAGCCCAGTCAAGTGCGTTTCCTCTCTTGACACAGCATTTCGAAAATCTGTAGCATCCCAACATGCTCTTTCACCTCCTCTATCCACTTCATGTAAAGCATGCTGCGCTCAACGTATTCAAGTACATCACATTTCGGACCTTTGGGGCTTCAATCACCGCTCTTTTACTCAGCCTTTTCATAGGACCGGTTTTTATCCGATTTCTACAGAAAAAACAGATCGGCCAAGCCATTCGCGAAGATGGCCCTAAATCTCATTTTTCTAAAAAAGGCACGCCCACTATGGGAGGAGGGCTGATTTTGATCGCAATTACCCTCCCCACCTTACTCTGGGCTGACCTAGCCAATAAGAATATCTGGATCGTCCTGGTCACCACGCTTCTCCTCGGGGGGGTTGGGTTTTTGGATGACTACCGAAAGGTTATTCGAAAAAATGCAAAAGG
>JAHFAC010000053.1 GCA_023250755.1 Bacteriovoracaceae bacterium
AAATCACCGATTTATAAAAAAATTCGAGAGGCAGTCGAGGTTATTCAAAGCCGCTCTTCACTTACTCCAAAGCTGGGCATCATCTTAGGCTCAGGCCTTGGCACACTTGCAGACAAAGCCGAAAACACCGTGACCATTCCCTACACTGATATCCCTCATTTTCACGGTACGTCAGTTGAAGGTCATGCTGGCCGCATGGTGCTTGGAAAAATTCACAATATACCCACTGTCTTTTTGCAAGGACGCTTTCATTTCTACGAAGGCTATCCGATGGAGGATGTCGTTTTTCCCACTCGCGCAGTTTGTGCATTGGGAATTCAAACCCTCCTACTCACCAACGCAGCAGGGGGAGTGAACCCCAAGTTCCATACTGGTGACCTGATGGTCATTGAGGACCATTTAAATTTGATGGGTGATAACCCCCTCAAAGGTCCACACTTAGCGGATTTGGGCCCCCGCTTTCCTGACCTTTCAGAGGCTTATAGTAAAAACCATGTAGAGACTATTTTGAAAGCCGGAAAAGAACTGGGTCTATCGATTCATCGGGGCGTCTATGCGGGATTACTTGGACCCACCTATGAAACACCGGCTGAAGTCAGAATGTTGAGAACCCTAGGCGCCGATGCTGTAGGAATGTCCACTGTTCCAGAAAGCATCGCTGCAAACCACCTGGGAGTCCGAGTGGCTGGTATTAGCTGTATTACAAATCTAGCCGCAGGACTGGCATCTCAAAAATTGACTCATAACGAAGTTATCGAAATTTCGAGAGAAGGAGCCGTCACGTTGACTCGTCTCTTGGAGCAAGTCATCCCACAGTTGATTGACCACCCAAAATTGGAGAAATCTTAATGAAAAAAGTGGGAATTCCAGAAAATCTAAGTACCCTTTTTGAAGCTGCAAGAGAGGCTCGCACAAGAGCGTATTCCCCTTATAGCGAACACAAAGTCGGAGCTGCGGTGAGAACTCGGGATGGAAAAATTTTTTCAGGATGTAATGTCGAAAACTCCTCATACGGCGCCACGGTTTGCGCTGAACGCGTGGCAATTCAGAAAGCTGTATCAGAACTTGGCTCAATTGATATTCAAGAGATCATGGTCGTGACGGATGCCAACCCACCTTGGCCCCCTTGCGGAATGTGTCGTCAAGTCATTGCAGAGTTTGGTGTGAATTCCATCATCTACGCCGTGAACTTAGAAGGCCAACTGAAATCAAGTCGATTTTCCGAACTCTTACCGGATGCTTTTACTCCGGCCCACTTGGCTCCTGGATCTGGGGCTCGATGATTTTAAGATGAATGATTTTTGGATTCTCAACGGACTCATCGTCACACAGGACTCACACCGCCGCGCTCTTCAAGCCCATCTTCACATCATCGACGGAAGAATCGCAGAAATTACCAAAACTCCCCCCAAACGACTCGCAAAAAATTCTTCCAACAAGATCGATGCGCGAGGACTGACGATCTTGCCTGGTTTTGTTCAGGCCCATGTCCACCTCTGCCAAACGCTGTTTAGAAATCAGGCTGATGATCTCGAACTCATGGACTGGTTGTCTCAAAAGATTTGGAAGATGGAGGCTGCTCATACCCACGAGTCTCTTTATGTGAGTGCTCTCCTGGGAGTTCATGAACTCCTCTCTTCGGGCACCACTTGCATCCTAGACATGGGTACTGTCCGCCACACAGAAGCGATTCTTGAGGCGGTCCGAGAAACCGGAATTCGCGCCAGCGTCGGAAAGTGCCTGATGGATCATCCCAAGACCACTCCACCCGCATTACTCGAACGTCGCCAAGACGCGCTAGCGGAATCACTTGCACTTTATAAACGTTGGAACGGCAAAGAAGGCGATCGAATTCGAATCTCTTACGCTCCTCGATTTGTCATCTCTTGTACAGAACAACTCCTGAGCGACGTAAAGCTCCTTGCCAAAGAGCAAAAGGCGCTGATTCACACTCACGCAAGTGAGAACTTAAAGGAAATTCAACTCATTAAGCGTCGGGTTCATTGTGAAAACGTAGAATATTTAAATCAACTCGGACTGACCTCACCGCGTCTCGTTCTTGCTCACTGCATTTGGCTCAAACCGAATGAAAAAGAAATTCTAAAGGCCACAGGAACCCATGTCGTCCACTGCCCCAGCTCCAACCTCAAACTTGCATCCGGGATTGCCCACATCCCCGATCTTCGAAAACGGGGTATTAATGTCGCCCTGGGTGCTGATGGCGCACCCTGCAATAACAACCTCAATATGTTTACTGAAATGCGACTTGCAGCGCTCATTCACAAACCCGGAGCAGGTCCAAAAGCTATGCGAGCCCAAGAAGTCTTGGACATGGCCACACGAGGCGGTGCCAAAGCTTTAGGGTGGTGGAAAGATATCGGATCCATCGAGGTCGGGAAAAAAGCTGATCTCATCGCGCTCGATCTCCTAGGACCTGAAAATACTCTGCCATCCTCGTCACGAAGGTCACCTCCTAGCCCAAGCACTCTGGCTTCTTCAATTGTTTACTCCACCCAAGCCTCACATGTGGTTTGGACGATGGTGGATGGAAAACAGATTTACCGGAGAGGGAATTTTTTAGGAACTCGACGAACCCGCCTCATGGAACAAGTGAGAAAAGCCCAAAAGCAAATCCATCAACGAATGGAAACTGCTAAGGGTTTTGCGCTTTTAACCCCCTTAGCAAAGCCGGACTGACCACTAGTCTTTTTTATAGAACCATGGAGCGCCGTAGCTGCAATCCATAGTAGCAATGTAAAAACCATGCACACACCAGAACGTCTCAATACTCGTCTCTTAGTCCAAAGGATCATATTCCGCATACGTACCGCCTTATCATTTACTTCTACTTCATTTAATCATGATTTACTTTATATAAAAAATCAAGTATTTTTACATATTCTTAACAATTAACAATTAACCTCTCAAGCCCTTGACTTCGCTAGAGCTCTCAGGCATCTTGCGGCGTCTATGTACGCAGTTTTAACATCAGGTGGAAAACAATATCGGGTTCAACCAGGCGATTTTCTCCAAGTAGAGAAACTGGAGGGTGAGGTCGGGGGCAAGATCCAATTTGACCAAGTTTTGTTCGTCAGTAAACCAAGCGAACAAGACTCTCAAGTTTGGTTAGGAAAACCCCTACTTTTAGGCGCCAAAGTCGAAGCAGAAATCGTCGGGCAGGGACGCGGTGAAAAAATCCTCATCATTAAGATGAAAAGGCGCAAGCAATATCGCCGCACTCAGGGACATCGTCAGTATTATACTCAGCTTTTAGTCACAGGTGTTAGCAATGGCGCAGGGGATGGACTCACGCTCTCAGACGACGACAGAAAAACCAAGCTTAGTAAATTCCAAACTTCCCTGAAGCCGCATGGAACAGCAAAAAACAAAGAAACTCAAATTCAGGCTCAAGCGAAAAAAAAGAGCTGAAAGTTTTTTGAAAAAAAATTTTAAGAGGCTAAATAAGTCATGGCACACAAAAAAGCAGGTGGAAGTTCTCGAAATGGGCGTGACAGCAATCCTAAAATGCGTGGCGTAAAACGTTATGGGGGTCAAGCTGTCCATACAGGAGAAATCCTGATCCGCCAAACAGGCACCAAATTCCACCCAGGCCGAAACGTAGGCTTGGGCCGCGACTACACACTTTACTCACTCATTGAAGGTGTAGTGAAGTTCGAGCAGTACGACCGAACCCGTAAGCAGGTTTCGGTCTATCCTGCCGCCTAGATCAGCGTGCGTTTCATCGACGAGGCAAAAATTCGTATTAGCGCCGGCCACGGAGGCCCAGGTGCGGTCAGCTTTTGGCGTGAAAAATTCGTACCTAAAGGCGGGCCAGATGGAGGCGATGGGGGCAAAGGAGGCGACATCCTCTTCGTTGCCTCTTCACAACTCAGCACACTCCAAGATTTTAGATTTAAACGCGTGTATCAAGCACCCAATGGTGCGCATGGGTCCGGTGGCAATAAAGCTGGGCGAGATGGTGAAAGCATCACCATTCGCGTTCCGGTTGGTACGCTAATCAAAGATGCCATCACAGGCGATGCATTGATCGACTTTACGGAAGATCAACAAACCTGGATTGCCTGCAAAGGCGGCAGGGGCGGCAAAGGGAACGCTCATTTTGCGACCTCTACTTTTCAAGCCCCAAGATTTGCGCAGGATGGTGAAGAAGGCACGAACCGGGAACTTTTGCTTGAACTCAAGCTTCTCGCCGATGCCGCGATTATTGGGTTTCCGAATGCTGGCGAATCCACTTTCATCTCCCGAGTCAGTGCCGCACACCCTAAAATTGCAGACTATCCCTTCACAACCTTAACCCCCAACCTTGGTGTCGTTTCTTTTTCTGATCAAAAAGGCTTTGTCCTGGCTGACATTCCTGGCCTAATCGAAGGGGCCCATCGAGGCCTGGGGCTCGGACATAAATTCTTGAAACACATTGAGCGAACCTCTGTCTTTATTCATCTGCTCGACGGAGCTCAAATTTTAGAGGAAGCCACTCGCCCCGGCGAAAACAGTCTGGAGACTCTCGACGAAAGAGATAAGCGCGTGGGAAGCACTCTGATCCAACGCTATACGGCGATTCGAACTGAATTAGGGCTCTTTAACCAGGAGCTGCTCAAAAAACCAGAAATCGTTGTCATTAACAAGAGCGATCTCTTCACATCAGATCCAAAATTAATGGATAGCCTTCGAACTACACTTAGGCTTTCGATTGCGGCAATCCGAGGCAGAAAACCAACATCAAAAGAACCCTACCTCATCTCCTCAGTAAGCGGCGAAGGCATCTCAGAGATTTTGTCTACAATTCAATCAGTAATTCATGCGGACAGGGAGAGTCGGGCATCTAACCAAAAGTCTGGCCAAGAGTCTGACCAACCTCAATTATCACCCCAATTGCCCGACGACGAGAGACTCCGACATTGACCCAATGGAGCGAAATGATCGCAGTTTTTGGCGGGACTTTTGATCCTCCCCATTTGGGACACCGGGAGGCTTTGCGTGGGCTTTTTACTGAATCCAGCATTCGAAAAGCACTGATTGTCCCCTCTGCCAGCCCACCCCATAAACCTTGCCATGCGCCTTCACACCACCGTGAGGCCATGGCCCGCCTCAACTTTACTTCAACGCTTGCAAATCCGTTTCCCTCTGAAGTCGAATTTTACCTAGGTGAGATGGAGCGTGCCCAAGCGACCGGAAAGCCAAATTACACTTACGATACATTGACCCTGCTCGCAGGGACGCTTTCTCGTTTTGCCTTTGTGATTGGAGCTGATCAACTGAGGGATCTCCCGACATGGTACCGTTTTCCAGAGGTGCTGAAGCTGACACACTGGCTAGTGCTGGAAAGACTTCCATTCGGCAACGAAATCGCGCGCAAGACCTTAAAAGAGTGGGAAGCCAGCGGCTTAGTCCGCAAAGTGATTTATGAATCTGCTGGAGAAGCATGGGCAATTCGAGAAAGTGATAAATTCCTTAGACTCATACCAACCCAAGCCCCCCCCCTTTCTTCTACAGAGATACGAGAAACCATCAGCCGAAGTGGCTCCCCCCCCATTCAATCGCTTTTGCCGGAAGTGTGGGGGTATTTGAAGCAAAAGGGTCTCTATGGTACTGAAAGGAAATGAGCATGACGCATGAACAAGATCTTTCACAAACTGATTCGCTGACATCAGCTAATCTATCAGAAAAAAAGGCACTTCTCTGCGCCAAGGCTGCCATTTATAAAAATGCCGAGCGACTTCGCGTCCTCGACCTCAGTGAGTTGTCTGGATTTACCGATTATTTTGTGATCTGCAGTGGAGCATCAGATCGTCAAGTCCAAGCAATCAGTGAGTCCGTTGAGCACGCCATGGAGTTAGCGGGAACTGAGCTTCTTGCCATCGAAGGATATGCTGAAGGCCGCTGGGTTTTGATGGATTTTGGTTATATCGTAGTTCACATTTTCCAAGAAGCATTGCGCGAATATTACGACCTCGAAAGCCTCTGGGCCGATGCACCAAAAATAAAAATTCCTTCTGAATTTTACGGATCCGCAGTGACTCGATTGAATTAAACCCTGATCCCGTATGCGTCTTTCTATAATCGCCTTCGGAAAATTACGAACTCCTGGGCTAAGAGAGACGGCCGATTACTACAAACGCATAATCTCTCCCTGGACTGTGCTAGAAGAAATAGAATTAAAACCCCTTCAGGTTCAAAATAAATCGCAGGCAAGTCGCTTGGAAATTCAAAAAAAAGAATCAGAGCTTTTACTCAATTACCTCTCAAAACTATCCCCTCGTCGAGCTGTCTATTTACTGACTGAAAATGGAAAAACTTTGAACACTCAAGGGTGGGCAAAACTAATACAACGATCCCAAGAAGATGGATTGGGAGATCTCATTTTCTGTCTCGGGAGTAGTTTAGGCTTTGGTAATCAGCTCAAAGAAAATTACCGTGAAACGCTGAGCCTCGGACCACAGACCTTACCCCATGAGTTGGCACGAGTCGTTTTGTTTGAGCAACTCTACCGTGCATGGAGCGTCGTAAAAGGGCACCCCTATCATAATGAGGGATGAGAACTTTCCTTCGAAGTCCACTTCCGTCTAGACAGGTAATCGAGTAATGTAAAGGAATGGCGACGATGCATCCTGCCTCAGCTCGAACTGCACTGATTATTTTGGACGGTTTTGGAATCGGAAAAGACTCGCCTTTCAACGCAATCAAGAACGCGCAAATGCCCTTTTATCGCGATCTCCTCAAACATTATCCTCACTCACAACTCCTCACTCATGGAAAAGCAGTCGGCCTGCCCGAGGGGGTGATGGGCAACTCTGAAGTCGGTCATATGACCATGGGTGCAGGACGGATTGTCTACCAGGACCTGACTCGAATTTCGGAATCTATTCACGATAGAACTTTTTTTAAAAACCCAGTTCTTCGCGCGGCCATTGAGTCCGGCGCAAAAAAGACCAGGCGCGTTCACTTAATGGGGTTGCTTTCCGACGGAGGGGTTCATAGCACTCTCGAGCACTTATTGGCGCTTCTTGATCTATGTAGTCAAATGCGGGTTCCGCAAGTGAGCGTACATGCTTTTTTAGATGGAAGAGACACCTCACCCACCTCGGGTGCAAGCTATCTTCAACAGCTTCTGGGGCACCCCGCATTCTCTCAGGCCAGCGCCTCCACTACTGAAACCAAAGCTACGCTCACCACTCTGATGGGCCGCTATTGGGCAATGGATCGCGACAAGCGATGGGAACGCATCGCCAAGGCCTATGCGGCCATGACAGGACAAATTCCGGCTACACCCCCTCCTGCGAATCCCATCCAAATTGTCGAAAAATCCTATCAAACCGGAAAATCAGATGAGTTTGTCGAGCCCGTACTGCTCGCCCAAAAACAGGCGATTCAAGCCGATGACAGCGTGGTTTTCTTTAACTTCCGGGCAGATCGAGCTCGCGAAATCACTGAAGCACTGACTTCAGCTGAATTTTCTCAATTTGATCGAGGCCTAACACCCAAGCTGTCTGCGTTCGCCGGGATGACTGCCTACGATCGAAAATCCAACTTACCCGCCGCGTTTCAGCCACAGAACCTCAATCATATTTTCGGTGAGTGGCTCGAGGAACAAAAACTCTCTCAATTTCGAATTGCGGAGACAGAAAAATATGCACATGTAACCTTCTTCTTTAATGGCGGAAGAGAAAACCCATTCATGAATGAGGATCGAGTGCTTATCCCCTCACCCAGGGATGTCCCCACCTACGATTTAAAGCCCGAAATGAGTGCACTGCAAGTAGCAGCTGAAGCGAGAAGTCGCATTGAAAAGGGGAAGTACGACTTTGTCCTCATGAATTTTGCAAATGCCGATATGATCGGACACACCGGAAATTATGAAGCCGCAGTCAAGGCAATGGAGACTTTAGATCTGTGCCTGGCTCAAGTCATAGGAGCGGCGCAAAAACAAGGCTATCACGTACTTCTGACCGCTGATCATGGCAATGCTGAAGAAATGCGCGATGAAAAAGACCAAATTCACACGCAACATACCCTGAATCCGGTGCCCCTGATTTGGGTGGCGCCTGGTACGGCGATCGCGCCTAAAAATCTGCGCAAGGTCCTCAGAGACGGCGGACTCCAAGATCTCATGCCTACACTCTGCGAGTTGATGGGTCTTCCCAACCCAGCTGAGACCACAGGCAAGAGCCTTTTACCCAGGGATTTTAAATATTAAGGCCGTATTTTTTATCTAAATAATCCAACACTTGTAATCGCTGACCACTCGACAAGAGGGCATTATAAAGCAATACTTCGACCATATCGCCGTGAAAAGGGTTAGACTTTCCGACTTCAGATCCAATGTAATCGTAAAAAGAAGTAGACGCATAGGACCAAGAAGTTGGGGTGAATGTCGCCCCCGCAGTCGAAGTTGCGGCGCTCCCCTCTAATTTCATCGTGTCATTGGCTATATCAACCACTCCGACCACAATATGTGTGGTTCCGCTTGCCGCAGAATTAGAACTCAAAGTTTTAGCACTGTCTCCCGACCCGAGACGTCCTCCGATCGAGACCTTTCCTTCATTCGAAGTGTCATTGCGATAATTCATATCGAGTCCGACATAACTGGAACTATGCATGAACGAAAGAATATAGTTCTGATAGGCCGAAGTCCCAGCCAATGTGACATTTGTTGTAACCACAAATAGGGTATAGCCAGTCGCTCCATCCATTGAGGTTGAGATCATTCCTTTAGTTTGAGATTGGAGTAAATCATCCGTCCCATCGAAACGAACAGCGGCCTTGCAGTTTAAGATTTCTTTTTTATAGATCGGTTTGTATGAAGCAGTACTTTGTGTAAAATGATTGCCGCCCGAGCTACTATCAGACCAAGTCGTTACAGTATCACCATCAGAAAGCCCAGAAATCGCATCCGCCTTAAGCCATAGAATCAATCCCGAATAATCGGTCGGGTAATATGATGAAGTCGCAGTCGACGTCGGCGTACAAGAAACCGTCTCGACAGCTGGAGAAGGCGAAGGCGTCGAAGCGTTACTGGGAGGTGCTCCATCCTTCACTCCACACTTCAGACCCATTAGAGAGAAAGATAAAATAAACAAAGCCATTGCAAAAAAGACAAAAA
>JAHFAC010000054.1 GCA_023250755.1 Bacteriovoracaceae bacterium
AAAGGAGCCATTGCCCGTATTATTGGCTTGGAAATTTCGATCAACGGTCAAGTCATCAATGCGATGCGCGCAGACGGCTTGATTGTCAGCACTCCTACCGGATCTACGGCTTATTCGCTCGCAGCCGGAGGACCCATTGTAGAGCCCTCGCTCAAAGCTTTGATTCTTGCCGCAATCTGCCCTCACAGCCTAACCCAACGACCTCTGGTGGTGCCGGATCATCTTCTGATTCAAATTCGACTTCACGACCGACCCGGACAAGTGCTTCTGACTTTGGATGGTGAAAACATTGCTGATCTCCAGGAAAATGACATCATCACCGTCCAGCGATTTAAAAAACATCCCCTCAAGCTTGTTTCTTCACCAACGCGAGATTACTTTGGTTTGCTTCATGAAAAACTGATGTTTGGAATGCGCTAAGGAGTTGAAGTGCTCGAATTAATTCGAATCAAAAACATAGCAGTCATTGATTTTGCCGAAGTTCCATTCAGACCTGGATTAAACATCCTCTCTGGTGAGACCGGAGCGGGCAAATCTATCATTATCGAAGCGATCTCGCTTCTTTTGGGAAGCCGCGCGAATACAGACTTGATTCGCTCTCACTGCGACGAGGCTGTTGTCGAAGGGCTTTTCGACCTCGATACACTCCCTCTCATCCAACAACGGCTCGAACGCCTGGGCTTTCCTGCTGATTCTTCACAGCTTCTCATCAAGAGAACAGTTCACTGCAAAGGGAAGCATCGAATCTTTGTTAACGGAGAAATGGCGACTCTCGCCACCCTTCAGGAACTCTGCGAAGGTTTAGTTGACCTCTGCGGCCAGCATGAGCATCAATCCCTTCTCAAACCATCGACTCAACTCGAACTCCTGGACCGATATGGGAATTCCATTCAAGCCGCTGAAGTTTTTGGAAATCATTTTAGAAAATGGCGAACTCTACGCGAAGAGCAAACCGCTCTTTCACACGCCGAGACCGAGAGGCTTAAGCGAGAAGATTTTCTTAAATTCCAAATTGAGGAGCTACGCTCTGCAAAACTCAGCCCGGGTGAAGATCAAGATCTACAATCTGAAAAACAGCTTCTCCAATCCGCTGAGAGCAGAGTTCAAACGGCGGAATCCGTTCGTCAGACGCTCGAATCGTCTAATTTTGGAAATTCTGAAGAAGTCGGTGCACTCAATCTTCTCCAAGCAGCCCTGACTAAAATTCGAACTCTCGCACAGCTCGATCCAAAAACGATCCCAATTCGCGACATTCTGGAGCGCGCCCTTCTTGAAACGGAAGCGGCGAGCCAAGAACTCTCTCGTTACCTGAACTCAATTGAAGTAGATCCTGAGCGACTTGAGCAAATCCAAGATCGCCTGTCTCTCATTGCCAGCTTAAGAAAAAAATATGGTCAAACTCTTCCAGAGATCCTGGCAGCTTTAAATGTTTTAGAGCATGAGTCTGAAAACCTGCAAAAAACAAGCGAGAGACTCGCTCAAATTGCCGCTGAACTCGAATCCACTTTAGAATCCGTCAAGAAGCAGGCTCGTCAACTTATGCTGGCCATCCGTCGGATCATCGCAGACCGAGGCGGAATCGGTGTTTATCTTTTTGATGAAATCGATGCAGGAATCGGCGGCCAGACCGCCTTTCAAGTAGGCAAGAAGCTCAAATCCGTTGCGAAATTCAATCAGGTTCTTTGCATTACCCACCTTCCTCAGGTGGCCTCCTTCGCGGATCACCACCTTTCGGTCCGCAAAAGATCCGAGGGCAAGCGCACTTTTACCGAAATCGTCGCACTAGTGACTCAGGAGAGAAAAGAAGAACTCGCCAGGATGCTCGGTGGCCCTAAACTCACGCGAAAAAGTCTTGAAAATGCGAGTGAACTTTTGGAGATGGCGGGGGAAGGCACCTCTTGACTCGATTAGCATACTTTGCAATAAGATGGCACAAACCAAAGCTAAGCTGGAGCCAAATTGGAGCAAATTGGAGATATGAAAAAAACCTTATCGTTGACGGTGATTGTCCTCTCTGTTGTCACCTGCTCTCTCCTCTCGTCCTGTAACTTGGATACCGCCTCACCCGAAAGCATCTCTGCAAAGGCCTATCAGGCGATTTTTCAAAATGATCAGGTGGCCTTTAACTCAACCCTCGAGGGCTCCGCTTTTGAAAAGTATGGAAAGCCCGAAGCGTTTCAAACACTCCGCTTGAAATTTCAAAATCTCGATCACTTGCCTCGCATTTTAGTGAGCGAGCCCACCAGCGTACCCTCTCAAGAACCTGGGCTCGACTTTGATCGGTATTATCCTGTGACTGTTCAGGGCAGATGGGTGGGCAACTCAGCGAATCCCTGGCTCTCCCTCCTAAAATCTGTTGTTCACTGTAAAGTGCGCTATTCAGAGTCTGAACCCAAGCACCCAGGGCAACCCAATGATCCCCGCTTCAAGACTTCTGCCGAAGAGTGCAGGATTCAGGTGATTGAAGAAGGCGTGAGTGAGGAGTAAGAGCAATTGAAAAAATGGAAGTATAGGTTGTTAAATCAATTACACCCAAAGAACTAGAGTTTTTATTTGAAAGCGTCCCAACAGATTCAGGCACCCAGTTATCGCGACTTATTCTTTTTATAGATCCGTCATGAAGAGCTGACTGAAAAATCATTTACTCAAATAAATGACCCTACGAAATATTCATTGGATTTAATCTGAGTATTTATAAAATAAGCTTGTTTTAGGCTGATTTATGTGATTTTATGCCTACGTCACGGTGGGAATTTCGGAACGTATTTTGCTTATTCTTGAACTATGTCGCCTACCGTATTTCAATCCTAAAATTTAAGGTTGCTTCCATTTCTTCAAGAAAAAAGGAGAAAAATCATGTCGTCTGTTCTTGCGCTCTCGGACCGAATTCATGGGCAAGCACTTGAAGTCTCAGCTCATTACAAAAGAGCCGAGGCCGAGTTGATTGAGATTCTTCAGCAAGTTGAAAAGCACCGTGTTTTTATTCGGCGTGGGCACCCGAGTTTGTTTAGTTATGTCACGAGAGAGCTAAAACTCTCCGAGAGCACGGCATATAGCTTGATCACGGTTGCCAGAAAAGCGCGCCAGGTGCCTGAACTCAAGGCTGAAATCAGGTCAGGGCGCATGACTCTTTCAAACGCCAGGCGGGTGGCTTCTGTCTTGACGGCAGAAAACAAGAAAGACTGGATCCAGGCTGCCTGCGAACTTTCAAGTCGTCAGCTTGAGAAGGAGATTGTCAAAGTTCGCCCACAAGAAGCGACCCGAGAGCGTGCAACTTATACTTCAAAAGACCGAGTTAAACTGGAGCTCGGTCTTTCAGAACGTGAAATGCTTAAGCTCAGACGAGTTCAGGATCTCTTGAGTCAATCGAAGAAGCGCCCGGTGAGTTTGGAAGAAACGATTGCTGCGCTAACCTCTGAGTTTCTAACTCGCCACGATCCAGTGGAGAAGGCCAAGCGACATCAAGTGAAGAAAGGCCCGGAGAATGGACGGGACAGAAAACAGGTTTTTCCAAAGAGACTCGTCACGCGACGAGAAGAACTGAATACAGGGCAAAAAGTAAGCGGATTACCTACCACGTCAGTGGCAGCCCCGGTTGTCACTCAGCGAAGGCTAGTGCCCAGTCAACACAAAACCACCTCTCGCGAGTCCATTCCTGCGGCTATTCTTCACCAGGTTAATCTCAGGGATCAGAGAAAGTGCATGCATATTCTTGCAGACGGGACGCACTGCAATCAATCCCGATGGATTGAGGTTCATCATAAGATCGCAGTGAGCCAAGGGGGACCCAACACTTTTGAGAATTTAATTACTCTCTGCTCCACCCATCATAAGTTCTGGCATCTGAGAAGTGCTCGATGAGCATGGGAAAATACCAGTGAACACCTGTAAACACCTGTGAACAGATAATAAGTAGTGGTGAACACGAGATTTCACAAGTTTCCACATCTCCACAGCGTCCATAAGATGCGCCAAACAAGCACACATCCCACTGCATCAGCATTTGTGATCTGCCTTCGTGATCGGCGTTCGCGTGACCTTCTCCATCCCCTCTTTCCAGATCAAATAACTCCCGTGCACACGTGGGTAGCCGACGTTGATATATTGTCCAGTTCGGTCGGCGATCCTAAATTCCATCTCATCCAAATCATGGCAATGACCGAGAATGACATGGTCAAAACCTTCTGCCAGTCGATCCGCTGCGAAGCTCCGGTAAATCATTCGAAGCGCATTTTTGCGCTCATCTGAGATGACCTCTGCTTCAGCCAATTTTTCAAGATCATTCCTTCGACTCAGGCCTTGCCCAATCCTGCTCACCCAGTTCCCCGGAAAAATCTTGATTAACCCTCGCACGAATAAACTCCTAAAGAACCACCGCAATAGCCGATAGCCGTAATCACAAGGGTTTGCGAGGTCTCCATGAGCTAGGTAAAAACGCCTTCCGCCGAACTCAAGCCTCATTTGATGTGAATGGACAGAAATCTGAGCATCGTCCCTGAATGCACCCTTCATCAAAAAATCATGATTCCCTTCGATGTAGTGAATCCTCACGCCTCGGATAGACGCAGCGGTAACTTCATTGAAAAACTCAGAAAATCGATCCAAAAAAACAGCCTTGTTCCCGACAAATAAATCAAAAATATCACCCGCCAGAACCAATGTATCCCCCGGCCCTGCCTCTTCACGAATAATCCGCAAAAAAGAGGGATAGAGCGGGTCTTGTGGGCCCAAAACATGAAGGTCAGAAATGACAAGCAAACTCATTTTATTTGGGAATATCGAGTCTAGAGCTTCTGATCAAGGATTTTTCCGCGGGCATGGCCATCTTTTGATGCGGCCTCTTTGAGACGGAGAAATTCTTCACCCGTAAACTGGCGAACGACTGCGCCGGTGCCATCCTTAAGAACGACCTTCAACCCTGGGCCAGCGCTCAAACCAGAATTTATAATCGAAGCCTGAAGTCCATTCATACGGAGCGAAAGCTCCTGACTAAAGTCCTGCACGGCAGCTGCTACTTTCTCGTCGTCTACCTGAACCTGGATGGTTTCTTCAGAATTTTGTTTTTTGAGTTTTGAATCAGAAGGATGGTGTTGATCTTTAGGGCCATTCCCCGTGTCTTGCTTGGTGTCTTGTTTCTCCTGGACACGGTTCTGAAAATTGAAAATTTCAGGGGGCTGGCCGATCTTCACTCTAGAATCCTCCGTCCTACAGATCGGAAAAACCTGAACGGAGCTTAAGCATTAAAAGCGCCAAATCTCTGGCGCAAAAATGCTATTTTTGACGATTTTTCTCCCTAAGACCCCCCAGGAGCTCGGCACTTCTGGGGGGTGGGCTTAAGGAATCCTCGGGCCCAATTGCCCGGGGATTCGGGCGCAACTTGATAAAAAATCAGAGCAATTTCAACGCTTGCATGGGAGCCGCGTTAGCTTGAGCCAAGACCGCCACGCCAGCGCTCTGGAGAATCTGCCCTCGAACGAGTTCTGAAGTTTCAGCCGCAACGTCCGTATCCGCAATTCTGGAACGAGCGCTGGAGAGATTCTCTTTCCCGATTTGCAGGTTATTGACCGTTGCATGTAGTTTGTTCTGTGTGGCTCCTAAACGAGCACGGGTCTCGAACACTTTGGATATGGCAGTATCGACATTATCGAGGGCACTGCGAGCATCATCGATGGTCTCATAACTGATGCTCTCGATGCCCAGTTCACTTGTTTTCATATTGTATTCGTTTGGCTTAAAGACGATCCGGTCTGCATCGTCGTTTTCCTTGCGAATTCCGACCTGGAATTGCAATTCTGACTTTGCGGATTCGCCATTGAGCAATGAAGTTCCATTGAAGTTAGTCACGTTCGCGATTCGGTTTACTTCTCCCGAAAGACTTTGGACTTCTTGGTTAATAAATCCCCGTTCACGATCCCCGATGGTATCGGATGAAGCTTGAACCGCTAATTCACGCATGCGAATGAGAATGTTGCCGATTTCAGCGAGACCGCCCTCGGCAACTTGCACAAACGAAATTCCGTCATTCGCATTCCTTTCCGCCTGGCCCATAGACCGAATTTGAGCGCGCAAGCTCTCACTGATGGACAAGCCTGCTGCATCGTCTCCGGCCTCAGTAATGCGATTGCCTGAGGACAACCGCAGATAAGATTTTGATTGACCGGCACTGGTTTGAGACAGTGCCCGATTGGCTGACATCGCAGCCATGTTCGTAGCTATTCTTAAGCCCATAAATGACGAGCCTCCGTAAGACGTTCTCTAGGCAGTTTTGCACCTGCAAACCTGCAAGAGTCCGGTATTACCTGCGAACGCAGTGACGCGATCACAGGCCGAGTTGGTTTTAAATTAAACGTCTGAGTTGGAGTGCTACAGCGACATGAAACCGGTCAACAACCCCAGCTTCACTCTACGGAATTTTTTCCGCCTCGTGCAACAGCAAGATACATTTGGCAGACGTTGTCAGTCTTCCAGGAAGCCCTAATTGCTCCCTGCTGACAACTTACCTATCGGCGGGTCGTCATAAATCTTGACTAAACGTGACAAGTATTAACAATCGTCGATCTGATTGTCTTTACACGTTATTTTGTCACACTATTTTCACACACAGTTTTTGTGCGCGATTTTCGTGTTCAAATTTTCAAATCACTCACTCAAGTTCTCACACCCAGAGAGTCCGCACTAGGGGCGGGGAAGTTTATCCCGACCCCGCCCCTAAAGCGGGGGGTGGTAGAACGAGAGATTCAGATCAACCCAGTAGCTTCAATGCCAATAAGTTATTCTGATTTGCTTGACTGAGGACCGCAGTTCCTGCTGTGGTGAGAATGTTGTTTTTAGTCAACTCAGCGGTCTCAGCTGCAACATCCACATCATAGATCCGGCTACGAGCGCCTGACAGGTTCTCGTCATAGATTTGCATGTTATTGATACTGGATTGCAATCGATTCTGAAGCGCGCCCATTTCAGCGCGATTCTCGGTAAGAGCCTTGATCGATTCGTCGATTTTGGCGAGATTGTTCTGGGCATCTGCTTTAGTCGCTACATTGATCCCTGAAATCCCAAGCCGTTCCGTACTAATATTTGCCTTGCCTGCATCGAAGTAAAAGCGATCTTGATCCGGATTGTTATTCAACCCAATCTGGATTTCAACCACATCCCCTTCGCCACTCAATAATTTTTTTCCGTTGAATTCGGTTGCAGTGGCAATGCGATTGATTTCAGAACTCAGTTGATTGACTTCTTTATCAATAAACCCTCGCTCCGTATCACCAATCGTATCTGAGGCTGCTTGAATCGACAGCTCGCGAAATCTGACCAAGATATTGGATACCTCATTCATTCCGCCCTCAGCCGTTTGAATCATTGAGATCCCATCATTTGCGTTTCGGATGCCCTGACGCAAAGACCGGATCTGGCCCCGCATTCTTTCTGAAATTGCGAGACCTGCGGCATCATCTGCGGCACGAGTGATCCGAGCTCCAGATGACAATTTTTCCAATGACGCTTTTTGCGCACTACTATTGATGCCCAAATTTCTCTGCGCAGCAAGCGATTGGACGTTTGTATTAACGCGTAAACCCATATCCACCTCCAAGAAACACCACTTCAGCAAGCGAAGACACACTTCGCCTTACGTCAGTGGAAAACCAGTTAATGTGTGCAGGAATTTGCTGTACCCCTGCTCGGGCTAAGACTGATTGGACCCATTCCAATCAATCCGCCCTTTTCACACTAATTAAATCGGTCAGGTATTAAATAACTTTAGAGTAATTTAGTATGGAATTATTATATTTAAATTTCAGATAATTATGTAATTAATAACGCATAACACTATATTATTATCTGACTTAATTAATATACAATAGCTGCTATTCTATTGAGCTCACTCGCTTATTCCCTTACGATTTTTAGAGTGAGATTCTTACGCACCCTTGTCCTTTTTAGCCTGATTTTATTCACTTTTGGAACCCTGCTCTCCTGCCGTCCTGAGATTCGAGGAGCCGACGACTCTAGCCCCGCAGCAGACACTGGAACTGGGGGCGGAAGCGGAGGGAGCGGAAGCACAACCACGACCTCAGTCACCTGGTCCTTTGTAGATGGAGGAGGCAGCGGGGGAATCAACAAAGACCATGCCCGATATGCGCAAAATGTACAGCTCACTTCGTTTAACTCAAAGCTCTATTCGACCTGGCAAGAAAATAACACCTCTAATATCAGTCAAACCCGAGTGGCAGTTTATAACTCCAATGATAGTTCCCCCAGCTGGGCTTTTGTTGACGTAAACGGCAGCAATGGTCTCAATAAAGACACCTCTAGAGTTGCAAACACGCCTCAAATTACCGTCTTCAACTCAAAACTGTACGCCACTTGGAGCGAAGCAAACGCGGGAGGAGTCACTCAAATTCGAGCCGCTGTTTACAACGGCAACGACGCAGGACCCTCTTGGGCCTTTATCGATGGAAACGGAGCGGATGGGATTAACAAAGATACGGCAAGATCAGCCAGCAAACCCCAGCTCACTTCGTTTAACTCAAAACTCTATGCCACTTGGGTAGAATCAAACGCAGGCGCAGTCACTCAAATCCGAGTCGCTGTTTACAATGGCAATGACGGAGGCCCCACCTGGACTTTTGTCGATGGAAACGGAGCAAACGGAATCAACAAGAGCGCGGCCAGCAATGCGACCACCCCTCAGCTGATCAGTTTCAATTCAAATCTCTATGCAATCTGGGCTGAAAACGTCACCGCGCAAATTCGCGTCGCTGTTTATAACGGCAACGATGGCGCTCCTACGTGGACCTTTGTGGACGGAGGAGGCACGGCCGGGATCAATAAAGATCCCACTCAAAGTGCATCCAATCCACAAACCACCGTATTTAACTCCAAACTCTATGCCAGCTGGCAAGAGCTGGGAGCAGGACGCCAACAAATCCGGGTGGCGGTCTACAACGGAAACGACAGCGCACCAAGTTGGAGCCTCATCGACGGAAACGCAGCTACCGGTCTCAACAAAGACACCACCAACCATGCCTCCAATCCCAAGATCGCAGCCATAGGCTCTGAGCTTTTTGCGACTTGGTCAGAACTCGACAGTCTTTCGGCGGGGCAAATCA
>JAHFAC010000055.1 GCA_023250755.1 Bacteriovoracaceae bacterium
GCAACGGCGATTTTAGGCGTTTTGATCCCCCACCAGTCCTGGAGATGCTTTACGGTGGACTGAATGGTTCTCATGATTTGTTTTACATTCAAATTCTGTGAGACCTCTTTGAGAGAAAGGTGCGTGGTAACTAAGGTCACGCGAAGGTCTTGATTTGAGAGCATCATAGTAACATGTGGGGTAACATGCGGGGTGACATGTGGGTTTCCACACAGAGAGGCGAGAAACTCGGTGTGTCCCGGAAAATGGAACCCGCCGCGCCAGAGCCGCTCTTTGTGGATGGGTCCGGTTACTAGGGCATGAGCAAGATTAAGCTGCAATAATTGAACTGCGGTTTGTATGGACCACCCCGCCTGATATCCTGGCACGAAGAGGTTTTGTTTTTTTAGTTGTTTAGGTGCGAATTCTGGTGCTGGGAGCAACCAAATCAAGGGCCTCTTTGATTTTGGGGGTTCTTCTCCCTGTTTTAGGGAGACAAGGTCTGTTTCTACGATCTGAGCACCTAGTTTTTCAAAGGGCTTGCGTGCACCGACGCAAAGAAGCGACGCTTTTTTTCTCCAAGGAGCAGAAGGAGTAGAATGGGATGCAATTCTCCATAAAAGTTCAGGGCCAATTCCGGCAGGATCGCCTGGGGTTACGGCAATAATGAGTTTTTTCATATAGAAGCAAGTTAGGGGGTTACTGCGACCCCTGTAATAGAGGGTTCTCCGGTCTTATGAATGAAAGATTTTTGGCGTTGACGCTGCAGCCAGAGAGAAATCTGGTGTTGATATTCCGCCGCAGCGAGCTGGTTGCGGATTTCTTCTTTCATTTTTTCAAAACGCTCGGTCTCGCTGGATTTTACATCTGCGAGTTTTAAGATAAAAAAAGAACCTCCTGGGCCCACCAAGACTCCGCTGGTTTGGCCGATTCTAAGCTTTTTAAGTTCGCCACGAATGGCGGCAGACATTTGGTCGTCCGTCAGGACGCCGAGATCGCCACCGGAGGAGGCAGAGGCATCATCGCTGAGTCGTTTGGCAACTTCCTCAAAAGCCTCGCCTTTTTGAAGGTCCTGTCTCGCTTTATGCGCAGCCTCTTTCGCAGCAGCGGGGGTTTTATAGCTCTTAGGCGAAACGCTGATCAGTTTAACATGATAAGCAAGTGGAACGCCCGTCTTGGGTGTGAAGTGATTGTAAAAATAATTTTTAACATCTTCATCTGAAATGCTGACTCGTGCCCTGATGTCGCGATCGATCAAGTTTCGTTTCGAGGCGCTGGCGCGAATCAGCTCAAAGTAGTCTTCAAATGAGAAGCCCTGCTCTTGTAGTGCTGACCGCAGTCGTGTACGGTCGATTTTGTTATTCGATTGAATAGAGTTGATCTCTTGCTCGACATCAGAATCAGTGACCGAGAATTGCTGGGCAATCATTTTTTCGTTAATCAAAAAATCCACAATGTCAGCAGACAGCGTTTTTTCGCCTTGCGCGGCAATGGGCGTGCCAGCAAAGAGGGGATCCAGTTGAGCGCGGAGGGCGAGGGTTTCGCGAAAGCGGTTGACGTCGGAGAGTAAAATCAGGGAAGTGTTGATTGAGGCCTCTAGGCGATCTAACAGGAGTGGGGTTGCTTGGCAGGGGTGCTCAATGGCACAGAAAAAAAGCATGAAAAAAAATGGGAGAAAAACACGGATCTTCTTTTGTTTGTAGGTAGGCATTACATTCATTGTTCTGGCACATTCATTAGGGCTTTAGCAAGTCCGCTTGAACGGTCACTTTCGCCTGTTTGCGCAATGTGTCCATATAGTGTTCAAAAACCTGTGTGCGGCGCTCGTCAAAGAGTAGGCGCTTAACTTGCGCTTTGTCGACATCTTCCCAGCTTTTGACAGCGGTAAGCTTAATGATGTGGAATCCAAATTGAGATCGGATGATTCCGCTAATTTTTCCAGGAATTTTGAGTTTTACTGCAGTCTCATAATAGAGCGGATCTAAGCGGTCACGGGTCTGGTAATCAATATCACCTCCCATGGGGGCCGCCACCCCCTCCGAAAAGCGCTGCGCAATTTCAGCAAAGCCCATTTTCGAAGAGGTTTTTTTTGAGTCACTTAAGTCTTCTCTTAGGAGTTCTTTAATATAGTCATTGTATATTTTTTGAATTTTCTCCTGTGCTTTTTTGGTTTCATCTGGGGTCGCATCGGGACGAAGCGCAACGAAGATATGGCTTGAGCGAATCTCTGGGTTTTTTGTGTAAAAATCTTTTGCTTCGTCGTCTGTAATTTTAATGGTTTCGAATTCTTTGCTGAGTTTTTTATCTAAAAGCGCATGATAAAGAACTGTATTCATCCGATCAACCACCTCAGGGTCTTTGTCGAGCCCCTGGTGCCGTGCCTCTTGAATCCCGAGTTCACGTTTAATTAGATCATCTAAAACCCCCTGTTTTGTGGGGGCTTTAAATTGAAAAAAACGGAGATTTTCTTTAAATTTCTTATTGAAGTCCTCAATAGAGATGACAGTGTTGTTGACCCGCGCGAGTTCAGTCGTGGCGAAAGAGGTCATAGCGCAAAGAGTAAGAGCGAAAAAACCTATAAAGAGGGAAACCATATTTTTCATAGCACCAGGGTAACATGATTTTTTAAGTTCGCAAATTCTTGAGTTTTCAGGACTATTGGGTTGACGCTGGGCGTTTAAGGGTGGTGATCAGCGTTTCAAATTCAAAATAAAAATCTCTGAGTGTTGGACTTGGAATGTGAGCAATAAACTTAGAATCAGGGGTGATTTGGTATTTAGCTGGGTTTGCAGACATGAGTTGGATGGCACGTGTCGGATCAAGGTGGCTGATTTTGTCTGGAGAAAATGTTGATTTCTCAGCCCCAATAGTGAGGGTGGCAACTCCATTCGTTTTTAAAAGGAGCTTGAGACGAATCAACCAGAGTAGGTTTTGCGCTTCAATGGGCAGTGGGCCAAAGCGATCTTTAAGTTCTTCTTCAATGAGTTGAATCTCTTCCTCAGATTGAGTGGCAGACAGGCGACGATAGAGCGAAAGACGCTGGTGAACATCGGGGAGATAGTCTTCTGCCAGAAATGAGGGAAAGGGGGCCTTAATTTCGGGCTCGCGGGACGACTCTTCGGGCAGGATCGGCTTTCCCTGCAATTCATGGATCGCCTCTTCCAGAAGTTCTGTGTAAAGGTCAAAGCCGACTGCTTCGATATGGCCAGACTGTTGAGGACCAAGAAGATCTCCACCGCCGCGGATTTCTAGGTCATGAGAGGCAATGCTAAAACCACTTCCTAGCTCTATGAAGCGCTGAATGACTTCGAGGCGACGCTTTGCCTCCTCTGTTACGGCTCCCTCTTGAGGGATTAAAAGATAACAATAAGCGCGTTGCTGACCGCGGCCGACTCTTCCGCGAATTTGGTAAAGCTGGGCCAGTCCAAACGTGTCGGCACGGTTGATGATGATGGTGTTGGCAGACGGGAGGTCCAGCCCAGACTCGATGATTGAAGTGCAAACAAGGACATTAGTTTCTTTTCGATAAAAGGAGAGCATTGCTTTTTCAAGGGCGGCATCCCCCATTTGTCCATGTGCGACTAAAACCTTTGCGTCCGGGAGCAATTCCTGTAATTTTGCTGCCGTCTTGTCAATGGTTTGAACACGATTATGAACAAAGAAAACCTGGCCCCCTCGACTCAACTCAAACGCGACTGCGCGGCTAATTAATGCTTCATCGTACTTTGCCACATACGTGCGGATGGGGAGACGATCCAAAGGGGGCGTGGTGATGAGGCTGATGTCTCTGAGACCGGCAAGGGCCATGTGTAGAGTTCTTGGAATGGGGGTTGCGGTCAGCGTAAGAACATGGGAGCAAACCCTTAATGCTTTAAGTCGTTCTTTATGTTCGACGCCAAACCGATGTTCTTCGTCTACAACCAAAAGGCCAAGATCACGAAAAGAGACATCTCGAGAAAGCAATCTATGGGTACCGATAACAATGTCCACTTTTCCTGTGGCAAGATTTTCAAGGATTACCTTTTGTTCTTTCGTTGATTTAAACCGCGACAAAGAGTCAATCACGATCGGATAATCTTTTAGCCTACTCTTGAATGAGAGTTCGTGTTGATTGGCAAGCACGGTCGTCGGAACCAGAACAGCCACTTGTTTTCCATCAGTAACGGCGCGAAAAGCAGCGCGAATGGCAACCTCGGTTTTTCCGTACCCTACATCGCCACAGATAAGGCGGTCCATGACTTTTCCTGTTTCTAGATCATTCAGAGTGTCTTCAATGGCTTTGAGTTGATCAGGTGTTTCGTCAAATGGAAATTGTGCTTCAAACTCGTGAAATGAACTGTCTCGGGGAGAGTGTCGGGTACCCTGTGCGACTTTACGCTGGGCATAAAGTTGAACCAAATTGATAGCAAGTTGCTTAACTGCATCCCGAACTTTTTCTTTCACTTTTGAAAAACGCTGGCTTCCGAGACGATCTAGCGCGGTGCTTTCGGTAGGACTAATGTATTTTTGGATGACGTTTAGGCGATAGACCGGCAGGTACAACCGATCTTTATTGGCATATTCCAAGAGCAAAAAGTCGCTCGGTGCACCGGAGAGACTCAGTCGTACAAGTCCTTGATAGCGTCCAATTCCGTGGTCCACATGGACCACTAGGTCTTTGGTGCTTAGATCCGAAAGCGCTTGTAGTCCTGCCCAGTCTTTGCTGGCAGAAGAGCTTTTCTTGCGCGAAGATGCCTTGCGCACGTGTTTGCTTCCCAGGATCTCACTTTCAGTAATTAAAACCAGTCCTTCTGCTGGCCAGCGAAAGCCTGCGGAGAGCGTACCTTCAACGAGGGTGATGAATGAGGGGTGGGGTGGGCCATTGATTTGACACGGCAAGTGTCGCTCTGAGAGAAGAAATCGAATTCGCTCTACTTGGCTTTGAGTAGAGGCAAAGGCCACGATTTTAAAACCTTGTTTTAGCCAAAGGCGAAAGACAGGCTAAAGATCGCCCAAGGAGTGACGAGTTCCAGAACTCAGATCCGTATTGACCTGGATGAGTGGGCGTGTGTGAGAGGCTGCTTCGGTATTCTCTCGGAGGGAGTTCAGATCGGTGAGCTCAATGCGGTCCAAGCAGAGCAAGGTCCGTTTAGAGAGGAAGTGCCCATCTTCTAGAGGGGGGTGTTGAAATAAAACATCCACGGAAGGAATAATGAGCCCATGGGTCCCCATTTCAGCGGCAAAGGAGCGCTGCTGTTCAAGAAAGCGAGAAAATTCTTCATGGCATGCAGGGGCATCTACCCAAAAAATAATGCGTTCGCTAGGAAGATAATCCCAAAAGGTTGCTGGTTTTTCATACGCAAAAGGTGCCCAGGCATCGCTATAGGCAGGATAAATTCCCACCTGGACAGCAGATAGGATCGGATCGCGAATCGCTCTTGAAATCTCTGCGTCATCAGCAAAGGATTTGAGTCTTTCGCGGATTAGCGCATGGGTTTTGGCGTTGATGAGCACTTCTCTGGCAGGCGGGACCCGACAGGGGTGATCTTTAGAAAGGGGTGAGCTTACGGTGCGTTGAGACTGGGGGTCAAAAAAGCGGAGCCGCTCGACAGAATCACCCAAGAGCTCAATTCGCAAGGGGCTATCTGCGTGGGCAGGGAAGACGTCCACAATCTCTCCCCGGATTGCAAAAGTTCCAGGATCTTCGACTGTATCAACGCGCAAATAGCCCGCGTCTGTTAACCGTACAGCAAGGGTCTCTCGGTCTTCAATATTTTTTTCAGGGTGAAGCAACGTCGATTTTTCTAAAAAGATTTCCTTAGGAAGCGTTGTCTGCCAAGTGGCTGCGAGTGTCGAAACAAAAACTTGGGGGAGATCAGGAGACAGAGTATGTTCAAGTGCGCCCAAGCGCGCCAGGCGCGTGCGTATTGCTGGGGTTACCGAGGTATAAGGGGATTGCTCCCAAGTCGGAAGATGGATGGCCCGAGGTTTTCCCTCGAAAAGGGCGGTGCTGAGCGATTCTATGTCTAAAGTAAGATCGCGAGCAATATCATCATTAGGGCAAAGAACCACACAGCTTCGGTTGGTGTTGATGAGCTCATGGAGGATAACAAGGGCTTGGGCTGCGCCCGTGAGGCCGTGAGTGTGTGCTTTTCCGGGAAAAGCGTGGGCAGAACTCAGTAGGGTTGCAATTCGGCTTGTGGCCATAGATCCTTTTTTGGGTGGCAAGAACTCTACCGACCTTGACACAAAATTTCAACTTCAGTAACTTTTCATGGGCAGATGGGATAGGCAGATGGAATAGGGAGACGAGATGCCAAGCGGCTGGGACGTTTATTATGTAGTTCTTCTTTCAGCGGGGCTTGCACTTACAATTCCAGCTTTTCTGGCCTTTATTTCCTTTTTAGTTCAGGCGAAAGCGAAGAAAAGCGACAAAAGAGCTACTGAAACCACCAAACAGGGGCGACGGCTGAATACCCGGTTTTTCATGGGTGTAAATGCGGCACTGATTTTGATCGCTTTTATTTTAGTCTTGGTGCCATGTATTGGAGCGGCAGATGCAGGCTTGTTGCGGGGTGGTCTGATTCGAAGGTTAATTGCCATTGTGAGTGTTTCTCTTTTTTCATCAGTAGGATTGCTTTATGCGGTTCGTAAAGGCGATTTAGATTGGTTGAATACCTATCGACATGAAAAGGCGGATGGAGAAAAATAGAGTGAGTAGGGGTGGGGATTTTTTTGCTTCAACATTAAAGAAAGTGCTTCACTGGGCCCAGGGACAGTCTTTCTGGATGACCACAGCAGGGTCCGGATGTTGTGCGGATGAGCTCTTTGCGACCTTTGGGGCTCGTTATGATTTAGAGCGGTTTGGATGTTTGGCGGCTTTGGATCCAAAGCAGGCAGATCTTTTAGTGGTGAGTGGGCTAGTATCAATTAAAGCAGCGCCCCATTTGCGCACGCTTTATGACTCGATGGTTAATCCGCGTTATGTCATTGCGTTGGGGGCTTGCGCGTGTTCGGGAGGCGCATTTTGTGGGGCCGCGAACTATTCGGTTGTTTGCGGAGTGGATCAGATTGTACCCGTAGATGTTTATGTGGCGGGATGCCCACCCAGGCCAGAGGCAATCATGAATGGATTGATTAAATTGCAGGAAAAAATCAGTGGAATTGCCGCACAAATTTGAATCACTTATCAAGAGATCAATGCCTGAGACCGTTCTGCAATGGCAACCTTTTGGGCGCACAAAAAAAAAGGTACTTTGGGTTGAAGGGCGCTTCTTGTTGGAGATATCCCGTGTATTGAGGGATGACCCAGAACATTGTTTAGATTGGCTAGAAAATCTTTCAGTTATGGATGTGGAGGGAGCTTTGGTATTGACTTATTTTCTTCGGTCGACACAGACACAAAGTTCTTTCCTTCTGCGTGTTTCATTAGCACCAATGAAGCCCGAGGATTCCGTGGAGACATTTTCGATTGCTTCCATTTGGCCTATGGGCAGGCGAATGGAGCTGGAGGCTTCAGAGCTTTTCGGAATTCAGTTCATCGGAAACCATAGAGAAACAGCATTAATTTTATCAGAAGACCCGAAGGGCTTTCCACAGAGGAAAGGGTATCGACGATGATGGATGCGGTGAGTGAGTGCATCGACACAGATCTCACTTCTTGGAAAATTGGCCCTTATCATGGAGCATTGCCGGGACCCATTCAGGTTCATATGGAGTTAGATGGTGAAATTATTGTTTCAGCAAAAGTCGAGACAGGTTTTCTCCACCGAGGACTTGAAAAAGAACTTGAGCTTCATTCTTGGCAAGTCGCTATGGTCTATGTTGATCATTTGGATCCTGAAGGGGCAGCCTTTGCTGAACAAGTCCTGTGTCTTGCGGTAGAGGAGATTGGTGATATTTTTGTTCCGCCAAGGGCATGCACGATTCGGGTTATTGTTCAGGAGTTGAGCAGGATCTCTGTACACTTAAATTATATGGCTCGTTTAGCACGAAGTGTGGGCGCCGATACCGTGATTCATTATATTCTCCGCGACCGTGAAAAAATTTTGGATCTCTTCGAGCTGCTTTGCGGTGCTCGTTTTTCTCTGAATTATTTTCGTTTCGGGGGCGTTCGGTCAGATATGACCGAGGGGTTTGTTGAGCGGATTTTTGAGCTTTGTGACTTACTGAAGGTTCGATTAAAAGAGTACAATGATCTTTTTTCGTTCAATCTCGCGTTTTTAGAGCGAGCAGCAGCACTTGGGATATTGAGTATGGAGATGGCATTTCGGCATGGCGTAACAGGCCCGAATGCAAGGGCTGTGGGGATCTCTTTTGATGTCAGAAAGACCCATCCCTATAGTGGATACGCTGAACTTGATTTTAACATCCCAACAGGGGGTGGGACGGGCAAAACGTCTGGGGGCGTCTATGAAAGGTTTATACTTAGAATTAGAGAGATTGAACAGAGCGTGGAAATTCTAAGGCAAGCGGCAGAAAAAATAACGCCCGGAGCTTATTTGGATCCTAAGTGGGAAAGAAATCCGTCTATTCCTTCGGGCGAGGCCTATTCGCGCGTAGAAAGCGCGAGAGGTCTTCTTGGGTGCCATGTTGTTTCAGATGGCGGCGCAGTACCGAACCGAATTCAGTTTCGCCCCCCTTCGATTGGATTGATCGAAGTATTTCCTCAGCTCATTGGGGGGACGAGAATTGAGGATTTGCCAGTTGTACTCGCAAGCCTTGACATAAGTATTTCGGAGATTGATCGATGAAACCATGGGTCAATGCCTGGGAAAATTTGCTGGGTTTATCTAGTGACTTATCAGAAGGGTGGGTCGCAATCATTGCGCTTCTGTTTGCGTATTTTTTGGTCATTATTCCCACAGCATTACTCGTAGCCCATCTTGAGAGAAAAATGGCAGCAGATTTTCAGGCAAGGGTTGGGCCTAGTCGAGCAGGGCCTGCTGGTTTTTTTCAGCCGATGGCCGATCTTCTTAAGCTTTTACAGAAAGATTCTGGTGGGGATCGCCGACGAGGCGAGGATTTGTGGTTTCTTATCTTAACCATGTCCTTGTTTTCGACGGTTGCCGTTCTTCCGTTGGGGACACTTTCATTGCTAGTAGACACAGACCTCAGCGCATTATTGC
>JAHFAC010000056.1 GCA_023250755.1 Bacteriovoracaceae bacterium
GATGATGGTTTTTTCAGTGCTGAGGGTCTACCAATCTGGACGGATGCTGAGACGGACACATGAAGTTCACCTCCTTCTCAAAGCCCACGGAACGGCTCTTTTGTTCTTTATTGCCCTGACTTATTTAGTCAGTGAATATAAGTATTCCCGTGGTGTCATGGTTTATTTTGGATTTCTGGGGGCCTTCTTTCTTGTGGCCTTTAGGCTTGTTTTGAGGAATGCCCTCCGTGCGTTTCGGAGAAAGGGCTACAATCTGCGGTATGTTCTTGCGGTGGGAGAAGGCGTGGCCCTCGAAACTCTCATGGCAAGGATCGAGAAATTTCCAGAGCTCGGCCTGCGAGTGGTTGGAGTCGTCACCCACGATTCTTCATCAAAGGATTGTGTAGCAGGAAAGCCAGTTTTGGGGCATTTTGTAGACTTAGCGGCAATCGTGGGTAGAACACGTACGGATCAGGTCTTGATTGCTCTCCCTAAGAATCAGTATGGCGAGATGGATCGAATTCTCAAGATGCTCCATGATGAGACGGTCGATATTCAATTGGTTCCTGATGTGCACGAGTACGTGACGCTGGGTTGTGCCGTTGAGGATTTCGAAGGATTTCCGATCGTCAATTTGAATGATTCTCCGCTGGAGGGATGGGGCGGGGTTGCCAAGAGATTCACTGATTTTGTTTTTTCTTTGATTTTGCTGGTCATCTTATTGCCATTTTTTTTGCTCATTGCCCTCTTGATTAAGATGAATTCGCGTGGGGGGGTGATCTACTGGCAGGAGCGAATGGGACTCGATGGCCGTAATTTTAAAATGTTGAAGTTCCGGTCCATGAGGGTTGATGCAGAATTTTCAAGTGGTGCTGTTTGGGCCAAGCAGGGAGATGAACGACGAACAGCGATCGGGACATTCCTCCGAATGACTAGTTTGGACGAGCTTCCTCAGCTCTGGAATGTTTTGAAAGGGGATATGTCACTGGTGGGTCCACGTCCGGAGAGACCCGTTTTCGTTCACCGCTTTCGACAAGAGATTCCACATTATATGCTCAGGCATAAGGTTAAAGCTGGAATGACAGGGTGGGCGCAAGTGAATGGTTGGCGCGGGGACACGGCTTTAGATCGTCGAATTGAGTTTGATCTTTATTATATACGCAATTGGTCTTACTTGCTGGATTGTAAGATTTTGGCAATGACTTTGTGGAAGGGATTCGTCAACAAGAATGCTTACTAAGTTCATGCCAAAGAAGCTTGATTGGTATGTTTTAACTGAAGTGACCGCCCCCTTTTTGGGTGGGATTATTTTTTTCAATTTCGTGTTCTTAATGTTCCAGATTCTCCGTTTAGCAGATTTCTTTATTGTCCACGGCGTGTCCGGGTGGCTACTCACCAAGATGACGCTTTTGATGGTTTTGACGTTTATGCCGATGGTTCTCCCGGTCGCCTTTCTGATTGGAGTGCTCATTGCATTTGGTCGTCTCTCTGCAGATAGCGAGTTGATTGCGTTAAAAGCGAGTGGGATCAGTATTTTGAGAATGGCGGCCCCGATCTTGGTTTTGGCGAGTGGAGTGGCTGCGCTTTCTCTTATTTTGAATTTAGAGTGGGTTCCGTTGGGAGATCATGCATTCAAGAATATTTTATTCCGAGTGAGTAATACCAAAATTGTTAGCTCGCTTAAGGAGGGAACCTTTAATACGGGATTCTTTGATCTTCTCATCTTTACGGATAAATTTGATAGTCGGCACAACCGGCTCCATCGGGTTTTCATCTATGATGAGAGAGAGCCAAGTAATCCCGTGGCGATTGTTGCGCAAGAGGGTGAAATCGTTTCGGTAAAGCCTTCGAGTGATTTAGGCGCTGCCGCTGTTCTGAAGCTCTTTAATGGAAATATTCATAGGAATGAAGCTGCGGCGGATTCTTATCAAAAGATTGATTTCGGAGAATACCGACTCTTTCTCAAAGTGGAGGAGGGGGTGGATACCGGCACGGTTAAGCCGAGAATGATTCCCTATCGGGATCTCATGAAATCAATAAATGAATTAACTCCAGGTTCTCTCTATCACCGCGAGTTTAGGGCAGAGCTCTGGCGCCGCTTTTCAGTTGCCTTGAGTCCGCTGATTTTTGTTTTTCTTGGGATTGGTTATGGAACCGTACGAACTCGAGCCGTTAAAGTGGGGGCCGCTTTAGTCGCGTTTGTGATCATTCTTTTGTATTGGGCCATCCAGGCAGCAGGTACTGTGCTTGCTTCAGATGGACGTTTAAATCCTGTTTTTGCAATGCTACTTCCTAATTTCATTTTAATTTTAATTGCAATTCGAGGCTTTATTTCCGCATTTTGGTAACACGAAGTGCCTCATTTTCCTTACCAGTCCTGACAAATTCCTGACAGCATTATGAACAAAACCCCGCAGAGCCGCTCTGCACAAGGATTTGGGGATAACTTCTTAAATTTTACACGTAAAAAGCCAATATAAGGATAAATATGTATAAAATTCAACTGGTTATATTTGGTGGATAAGTAGCAATATTGGTGTGGATAACTTAGGGTGAGGCTGTGGGTATTGGAGAAGCGGCGCGATAAGGAGGGGGGACTTGAGTCGAGAGAGGCTTTTCGCCTGGAAAGGGTTCTTCAATAATTTTACTGAGTTCGAATGGAAAAAACAGAGTTGCATTTTTTTGGCGCATAGCAATATTTTTTTCTGTGTCCATGGCTTTGTAACCTCTGTTGTTGAGATTAAAAGACACAGATTTTGGATCAGAGACTTGAAAGCGGATAGTTTTTTTAGCTCTGAGGACTAAGATCCCTTCTTTGCGTATTGGAAATTTCATAACAGGCTTTTCATCTACCTGGTATCGAACCCAAATATCGTCGAGAGCTTTGAAAAGTACCTTAAATCTGATTTCAGAAGGAGAGAGATTAGCGCCTGAATTGAGTTTGTCAGGTTTTGGGGTTGGGCTAAGTGGGGTTGACGGACTCAGTTGAGGAGACGGACTGGGTTGGGAGGAAGGGCTCGGTTGTACAGAGGGGCTCGGTTCTGGAGAAGGGCTCAACGTAGGCGAAGGAGAAGGAGAAGGAGCAGAAGTGGGACTTGCATTGATGGCTTGACTCAGGTTTTGTGACGCAACAGGCTGTGGAGAGTGAGCTGTTCTGAGCTTTTCTATTCGTGTAGGACGATGATGTCGGAACGAGGGTTTTAAAACAAAAATGAGAAGCCCACCCAAGAGGACAAAGCTTCCCATGAGAATCCAGAGAAAAGTCCGATTTTGTTCGCCCTCACGTTTTTCGAAAGCATAGCCGCTATGGCTCTTTGAGAGGTTGGGACGGCTTTGCGATTTTGATTCGATAAAGTCGGTATGATGGGTGAGGACTTCTTTCGAGTTCAAGCCGATGAATCGACAGTAGGCTGTAATAAAACCACGAATAAATGGTTTAGCGGGGAGTTCGCTATACTGGTCCGCTTCAAGAAAATGAAGGATTCGTACGCTGATTTTTGTTGCTGAGGCTACCTGTTCGATCGTGATTCCGCGCTTTTCACGTTCTTGTCTTAAAAAATCGCCTAAACTGTTATTTTGGTTAGCTGGCATTGGGTCCTGTTAAGCAATGGCTAGGGAAGATATTTTAATCTTTCCATAGCTTGTTCAGCTATTTTTGTATTTGGAAAACTTTGTTTAATATCGAGATATTTTTTTCTGGCGCGATCATATTCTTTATTCCTTTCGAACAGCATTCCAACAGCAAGGTGAGCGTCTCCGAATTTAGCGCAAAATTTCAGAGTGGCGTGTTCGTATTCTTGCAGGGACTTCTCCAGTGCCCCGTTTCTAAGCTGGATATGGCCCAAATAATAATGGGCAATGCAGGCAGAGGCGGGAGCTTCTTCGATTGCTCGTTCTAGGGTTGCTTTAGCTTTTCCGTACTCACCTTTGCGATAAAAGAGGATTCCCAAATTAGTATTGGCTTTATAGGCGTCACGATAGAGTGGGTTGTTCGCGGCTTGCAGCAATGGGGGTTCCGCTTCTTCATAACGGCCGTCATCGAGAAGTAATTTTCCAAGAGTATTGTTGGCATCGGTAAAGCCTGGCGCCAGAGTTACGGCCCGTCGTGCTTCAGTGATCGCTGTTTTAAGATCATGCTTGGCAAAGTAGGCCAGAGCCTTAGAGTGATGGAGTTCAGGGAGAGAGGGATCAAGCTGCTCAGCCTGAGCGAGGTTTTGAAGAGCGCCAGTGGGATCTCCTTCGAGTAATGCGCCATTGGAGACATCAACCAAGAGGCGCGCGCGTTCTGTATTGGTGAGTTCTTTTTTCTGAGTAGAGCTAGTGGCACATGAGGTAAGGATTATTGTACTAGCAATGGTCATGATTAGTAGGATTTGTCGCATAATGTTGGCTCCTAAGCTAAACTCCTGGTCTTTTAAGTTTCCATCTCACCTTATAGCGTATGAGGCATTGAGGAGAGTGTCAAAACTAAAGAGGCCTAACCAACTTGGCCGCAGCTTCAACATGGGGAGTTTGCGGAAAAAAATCAAAAACAGCACTTTTTTCAAGACGCCATCCTCGATGGATCAACCGAGAGAGGTCCTTTGCCCAATGATCGGGATCACAGCCGACAGAAATGATTTCGGTGACACCAAGGGTTTCTAGAGCGTGAGCCATTTCTGAGAGTTGAGGACCCCATCCCTGTCGAGGTGGATCCAAAATGGCGGATCGTTGTTTTTTTAGAGTATTTGATTTTTGAAATTTGAGGAGCCAAGAAAGAACGCTAGCACGGTGAAAGAACAAATTTTGTGGGGTGCCTGGGAGTGGAGTTTCGGGAGTCGAAAGATCCACGCAATGGATGAGTTGCATTTTCTCAGCCAAAGGAGCGGAGAGATTTCCACTGCCTCCAAATAAATCCAAAAGTTCTCGATGGGGAGTGATCTGGTTGGATACCCAGGTCCGCAGCTTCTCATTTTGCTCTTCATTCACCTGTCGAAAACCAGCAGCGCCGTGAGGTGAGTTCCAGAATTTTTGAATTTTTCCTGAGGGCAAAACTTCGATTTCCACTTTATAGGGTCGAGGGAGTTTCGAACCCTCACTTTGTGTCTGACTCCAGGATTCATTGATTTCGGTTCGGGCGATGGGGCAGCTGTTTGTGGGGATCAATTCATGACTTTGAGCCGCAAAAAAACCGATCTCATTTTGTAATCCACGCAGTTGCACACGGTTTCGGTAGTTCCAGGGGTGGGCTGAGGGATATTCACTCCAATCGGCAGGGGGCTCCACTTTCACTCTTTCTAGAGCATGTTTGACGCCACAGACTTTAGTTTTCCACTGAAGCGCATAGGGGATGTGTTGCCATTGGCACCCTCCACAGCGTCCAAAGACCGAGCAACGGGGACTGACTCTGTCTAGGGAGGGTTTGACTATCTTGACCACTTGGCCTTGGGCGTAGTTCTTATGCTCTTCGTGAATTTTGATTTTCACTTCGTCGCCTGGGGCTGTATAGGGGACAAAGACCACGCGTCCCGACTCTTCGCGCGCAATCCCAGCCCCACCGCGCGAGAGATCTGTGATTTTGATTGTGATTTCACTCATACTTAAATTCACCTTTGACTTCCCTGCTCCCGGACAGGTAATAATTCCTGACCGAGTTGAACCATTAGACCGGTTAAGGATCGATGTCCAAGAATATCCGGAATTTCTGCATTATCGCCCATATTGACCACGGGAAGTCTACCCTAGCGGATCGTCTTTTGGAAAAAACGGGGACCGTCCATGCCCGAGATATGGAGGCTCAGTTTCTCGACAATATGGATATTGAACGGGAACGTGGAATTACAATTAAGGCTCAGAGCGTCCGGCTTCTTTATAAAGCCAAGAATGGCCAAGAATATATCTTGAATCTCATTGATACCCCGGGGCATGTCGATTTTACCTATGAGGTTTCGCGATCACTGGCCGCTTGTGAAGGCGCGATTCTAGTAGTTGATGCCTCGCAGGGGGTTGAGGCACAGACGTTGGCTAATGTCTTCATGGCGCTCGATATTAACCTTGAGGTCTTTCCGGCGATTAATAAAGTGGATCTCCCAGCGGCGGATCCCGAAAAGGTTCTTAAAGAAATTGATGAAATGATCGGTCTCGTAGACACGAGTCATGCGGTTTTTTGCAGCGCAAAATCCGGCTTAGGAATCGAAAAGATTCTCGAGGCGGTGGTAGAGCACTTCCCTTCGCCAAAAGATGCGGATGGAGCCCCCTTTAGGGCGCTGATTTTTGATAGCTGGTATGATGCTTATCAAGGGGTGGTTGCTCTTTGTCGAATTTTTGAGGGTTCGATCAAGAAGGGGACACGTATTCGTCTTCATCACGTGGGTAAGGAGTTTGAAGTCCAGCGCCTGGGTGTTTTTTCTCCTAAGTTCACTGATGTGGAGTGTTTAAGTAGTGGAGAAGTCGGTGCAGTCATTTGCGGAATTAAAGACGTCAGAGACATGAAGGTGGGTGACACCATCATGGATGCTGCCAACTTAGCAAAAGAGCCACTCGGGGGCTTTAAAGAAGTCAAGCCGATGGTTTTTTGCGGCGTTTATCCCATCGACGCAGATCAATACAATGATCTCAAGGAGTCACTTGAAAAGTTGCGCCTCAATGATTCGGCGATTAGCTGGGAACCTGAGACTTCCACCGCTCTAGGGTTTGGGTTTCGATGCGGGTTCCTCGGGCTTTTGCACATGGACGTTGTCCAGGAACGGTTGGAGCGCGAATATAATCTAAACTTGATTACCACAGCGCCCTCTGTGATTTATCGTGTGATGAAAACGGATGGAGAGCTACTTTTAGTCGATAATCCGGCCAAACTTCCTGATCAGACAAAAATTCAGCAAATTGAGGAGCCCTACATCCGTCTCACCGTCCATATGCCGTCAGAATACGTGGGTACGGTGATGGCGCTTCTCAATGATCGACGAGGGGTTCAGCAGAAACTGGATTATGTGACCAGCGATCGAGTGACTTTAATTTATGAAATGCCTCTTAGTGAGATGGTCTTTGATTTTTATGATCGCCTGAAGAGCCTGACCAAAGGCTACGCCTCAATGGATTATGAGTTGACCGATTACCGAGTTTCCCATCTGGTGAAGCTGGATATTGTGCTGAATGGCGAGCCGGTAGACGCGCTTTCATTGATTATTCATCGGGATAAGGCCGCTTATCGGGGGCGGGAGCTCACCAAGAAGATGAAGGAAATCATTGATCGTCAGATGTTTGAGGTGGCCATTCAAGCGATGATCGGAGCCAAGGTCGTCGCTCGAGAGAATATTTCGGCTCTTCGCAAAAATGTAACAGCAAAATGCTATGGCGGCGATATTTCTCGTAAGCGTAAGCTTCTTGAAAAGCAAAAAGAGGGCAAGAAGCGGATGAAGCAAATCGGGAGTGTAGAGGTTCCACAAGAGGCATTTTTAGCTGTTCTTAAGGTGGATTGAGATGATTGACGCTGCGTCTGTTCAGCAGCCAAAAAGTAGTTTTCGGCAAGCACTCAAGGACTATGGGGGTGCTGTGGTCATTGCCATTTTGGTTGCATTGGCGATTCGATTTTTTCTGATTGAGGCGTATCGAATTCCCAGTTCAGCGATGAAACCTACTTTGGAGTCGGGAGACACTATCTTTGTTTCAAAGTGGGAGTTTGGTCTCAGGCTTCCGTGGTCTGCCTCCCGCTTGACCCAGGGAAGACCTCCTCGGTATGGCGAGGTGGTTGTGTTTTCTTTTCCCGATGAGTCACAGGTAGACTACCTCAAGCGCATAGTGGGCTTGCCGGCAGATACGGTTCAGGTTCAAAAGGGCAAACTGATTTTGAATGGTGAATTACGGGATTTTTCGAACAGCACTAATGCTGTTTGCGGCCAAGAAAAATTACCCGGAAAAGACTATGAGATTTGCTGGGAGCCACCGATTTTAGAGGACTTCGGTCCAGAAAAAATTTCACGTGACTCCGTTTTTGTTCTGGGAGACTTAAGGTCGCAGAGTCCTGATGCGCGAAGGCAACGCAGTTGGGGTATAGTGCCTCTTACAGCGATCAAAGGCAGAGCGCTTTGGACTTGGCTCTCGATTGAGCCCGCTGGGCTGGGACGTGTGAGCTGGTTTTCTCGGATTCGATTTGAGCGGATGTTTAAGGAAATTCGATGAAGGCAAAAAAAAACACAGTACCGAGTTTACTTGCTGCGGCAGATTTAAATAAATCTAAAATTCGTTTTTTTCTTTCAGTCACCAAGGCGCTGGCGCTGGCTTTTAAACAGAGTGAAGATCCAATCCCACTTCTTAAGGGGCGCACGATTGTGAATCTTTTTTTTGAGAATTCGACTCGAACGCGCAGTTCGTTTGAGGTCGCTACTCGAAAACTTGCTGGGAGTACCCTGAATTTTTCAGCGTCAGTTTCAAGTGTTCAAAAGGGCGAAACCTTGATCGATACGGCAAAAAACATTGTTGCTATGCGCCCGCATTGCATTGTGGTCAGGCATCCATCGGCCGGAACACCAGGGATCTTAGCTGCTTCAGTCGGGGTGCCCGTCGTGAATGCAGGGGATGGTTTTCATGAGCATCCTACTCAAGCGCTTTTAGATGCTTATACAATTGAAGAAAAGCTGGGAACCGTTGCAGGCAAACGAGTAGTGATTATCGGAGATATCGCCCATAGTCGAGTCGCTCGCTCTAATATCTCTATTCTGAAAAAACTCGGTGCTTCCGTCGCAGTTTGTGGACCCCCTACGCTTCTGCCCCCAGAGCCAGCTTCTCTGGGCGTTGACTTTGCTTATAGGCCCGAAGAGTTATTGCCCACAGCGGATGTTGTGATGGCCCTGAGAGTCCAGCTTGAGCGACAGAATAAGATGCAAATTCCTACATTGGGGGAGTATTCGCGCTTTTGGGGGATTAACCGCGAACGGGCTGCTTTACTTAAAAAAGGCGCGATTATTCTTCATCCCGGGCCGATTAATCGAGGAGTGGAGTTGAGTTCAGAAGTGGCCGATGGGCCCGCGTCTGTCATCTTGGACCAGGTCTCTAATGGAGTTATAGTGCGGATGGCAGGTCTAGCGGTGTTGTGCAATCCTCAAG
>JAHFAC010000057.1 GCA_023250755.1 Bacteriovoracaceae bacterium
TGAACCCATTCGAACCTACGCGCCTGGCGACTCCCATCGCAAATCGATTGAAACCAGACTCAAATCCATGGCCTCCGAAAGAATTGAAATCCCCTGCATCATCGGTGGAAAAGAGATTCGCACCGGGCTAAAGCGCCCAGTGATTATGCCGCACTCTCACCGGGAAATTTTAGCGGATGCCCACCTTGCTGGGCCCAATGAGCTGCGCATGGCCGTAGAAGCTTCTCTTAAAGCCAAGCCTGCGTGGGAGGCTCTCCCTTGGCAAAATCGAGTAGCCATTTTTTTAAAAGCAGCAGAGCTCCTGGCCGGTCCTTACCGGGATGTTTTGAACGCCTCGACCATGTTGGGGCAATCGAAGAATGTCCTCCAAGCCGAAATTGACTCAGCCTGCGAGCTCATTGACTTCTTTCGCTTTAACTCCTTTTTTTATCAACAGATTCTAGACATCCAACCGATCTCTTCTCCCGGAGTCTGGAACTCAATGGACTATCGCCCTCTCGAGGGATTTGTGCTCGCCATCACTCCCTTTAACTTCACTTCGATTGGTGGAAACCTGCCGACTGCGCCCGCCCTCGTTGGAAACACAGTCGTTTGGAAACCCTCTCATACCCAGCTTCTTTCAGCGTATTACATCATGAAGCTTTTGAAGGAGGCGGGGCTCCCCGACGGTGTCATCAATTTTGTCCCCTCTGCGGGCTCCGATGTAGGACGCCTCTTGCTCCCTATGCCAGAGCTTGCGGGTATC
This sequence comes from Bacteriovoracaceae bacterium, assembly GCA_023250755.1. Lineage (GTDB taxonomy): Bacteria > Bdellovibrionota > UBA1018 > UBA1018 > UBA1018 > JAHFAC01. The sequence continues at coordinate 746 of JAHFAC010000057.1, forward strand.
CATTTTACGGGGTCAACTTCCACTTTTCAGGGAATTTATAAAACCATTGGCGAGAATATCGCAAAGTATCGCTCCTATCCTCGGATCGTAGGCGAAACAGGGGGGAAAGACTTTATCTTCGCCCATCCGTCAGCCGATTTGGAGGCACTTGCCACTGCCCTTGTCCGTGGAGCGTTTGAATACCAAGGCCAGAAGTGCTCTGCCGCCTCAAGGGCTTATATTCCAAAAAGCCTCTGGCCCCGAATCGAGGAGCGTCTCACCAGCGATCTTCAGTCTATCTCAATGGGGGACGTCCGTGATTTCAAGAATTTTGTAAATGCAGTGATTGACGAGCCTTCTTTTAAGAATATCTGTACTTACATCGAACACGCACGCACCTCAAATGACGCAAAGATATTGATTGGCGGAAAAGCCAAGAATGAGACCGGTTACTTTGTAGAACCTACGGTCATTCTCACGACTCACCCTCGCTACAAGAGCATGGTTGAAGAGATTTTTGGCCCCGTTTTAAGTATCTACGTCTACGATGACACAAAGCTCGATGAAACATTGGCGGTATGTGATGAGTCCACCGCCTATGCTTTGACGGGTGCGGTCTTTGCACAAGATCAGAGCGCAGCGATAAAAATATCTGAACGCCTCCGCCATGCAGCCGGAAATTTTTACATCAATGACAAACCTACAGGTGCTGTCGTGGGACAACAACCTTTTGGAGGTGCCCGTGCCTCAGGCACCAACGATAAAGCCGGAAGTGTTTTAAACCTCTACCGTTGGCTCTCTCCCCGTACCATCAAGGAAACCTTCTTGCCACCGAAGGATTATCGATATCCGTTTATGGGTTAAAGCCTAAAAATACAGTGTGGCACCAAAAGTGTGAGCCACTGCAGCCACTGGCTCCAAAGCCCGTGACAAGCCGTAATCCAATGACATCCGCGGTGCGACCCAACCCAAGCCAAATCCATAACCCCGTCCGCGTCCTCCTTGAAAGGGAACGTTAGAGTTACGGAACATTCCAAGCCTTAGAAAAAGATCGGACATGAGAACAAATTCCAAACCCGCCTCATATCCATATTGTTGCCCCGAAGAAAGAGAAGGCGTGTAATGAGGATCAAAATACGTCAATACAATCTCCTTCATATTGAGTTTCAATCCTAAAATATATTCCCGATAGAGACCCCTCTCCTGACCCGCAGAATTTTCCAGCATATTGTCACCAACGGCTGCAACTTGAAGCCAAGTTGAAGGAATCACGGTCGCCGAAACAACGGCATCCCGAGCTGCAGAATGGGTTGGATCGCTGAAGAAAAATTTTCCGCCTGCTCCAAATGAAACTCTCTGCTTGATCGCCTTAGATACCCCGACATGCACCATAGTGGCATCCACTCGCTGGGTATAAGCCGCACCCGCTTGAAAAACATCAGATCGCCCATCTTGAACCGTTACACTGTAATTTTTGCCTTTTTCTGATCCGATCGCTACGGGTGCTGCCTCCCCATTAAAGGAAAGGTAGTTCAAACCAACACTATAGGTTGGAAGAAATGACGTAAACGATGGGTTTAGAAAAACTGCGTCATTCAAAAGCGGACCTGCGTGACCAGATCCCCCCAAACCGATCGATCGGGGTGACTGATAATCTGCAGCCAAAGCCCATTGACTCATAAACCCAATCAGAGCGAATATTTTAATGAGTGGCTGTTTCATAAAAAACCTCATAAATTAAGCTATTTAGAAAAAATTAACGCAAGGCGGTAATTTCTGCTTTCTTATTTCAACCCAGTCTGTTAAGTCTTGCGCCGCTTATGCCACTACGCAAGGAAAACATTGAGAAATTTCGAAACGAACTCCAAGCTCGACAAGCAATCCTAATCGAGGACTTAAAGAAATCAACAGCAGAGCTTATTGAAGATGAGCCTAATTTTGCCGACTCCATTGATCAAGCAAGTGCAGATGCAGGCAAAGCAATCACTGTTCAGATGAAGAATCGTGAAAGAGATATTCTCACTCAAATCAATGAAGCCCTTCGTAGGATTGAGGACGGTACATTTGGTGAGTGTGTGCAGTGCGCCGAGCCAATCGCTGAAGCTCGTATGAAAGCAAATCCAGCAACTACGCTTTGCATTGATTGTAAAAGTGAAATTGAATCCGAACAGGGCCGTTTTCCACGCAGGGTCTAAATTCAATCCCCGCCTAAACATGATCTAAGATTGATCAAGAAACCAAAAAGCTTTGAGTTTCAAAATTGACTTGGGCCCTCTCCCTATGATGAAGTTTCAAGAGAAATGGCTTCAATAAAAGTTCGTAAAGCAGTGATCCCTGCAGCTGGCCTTGGAACGCGATTTTTACCCGCTACCAAAGCCATTCCAAAAGAAATGATCCCAATCGTAGACATTCCGATGATCCAGCTCATCGTCGAAGAAGCAGTCCGCTCTGGAATCCAAGATATTGTCCTCGTCACTGCACGCCACAAGGGGGCGATTGAAGACCACTTTGATTTCAATTACGAACTCGAAGATACTCTCGACAAAAAAAATAAAAAAGACCTGGCTGAAATCTCACGTTCAATCGGAAAAAGCTGTAACCTGATCTCGCTTAGACAAAAGAATCCGCTCGGATTGGGGCACGCTGTGCTTTGCGCAGAACCCGCCATTGGCAATGAACCTTTTGCGATCCTTCTTGGAGACGATCTAATTGATGCCAAGATCCCCTGCACAAAGCAACTCATCGAAGTATATGAGCGAGAAAACGCTTCGGTCGTAGGGGTTATGGACGTACCCTCTCCCGAGGTGTCGAAATATGGGATTGTAGGCGGAAAAATGCTGAATCCAAAACTCATGGAGGTTTCTCATCTTGTAGAGAAACCCGCCCCATCAGCTGCTCCCTCTTGTTTTGCAATTCCAGGACGCTATGTTTTGAGTTCTAAAATCTTTCAATGCTTGAAAGAAACGAAGCCCGGTAAAGGGGGCGAAATTCAATTGACAGATGGATTGCAGCTCCTCGCTGAACGAGAGCGACTCCTCGCTTATCAATTTGAGGGAATCCGATACGATGCAGGCGATCGTCTCGGATTCATCGACGCCACTTTGGCTTACGCTTTGAAACGCCCCGAGCTAGCCCCGGGAGTTCAAGAATTACTGAAAAAACACCTCAAAGCATGACATGAGAATCCAAATGAAAATCTCGTCGGTTTTACTCTTGATTCTTGGGCTGATCGCCCTAGGTGAATGCCCAGCCCAAGCTTATATTCCACCTTCTCAATTCATCATAAAAACGATGGTCGCCAAACGACCAAAACCGCATTCTATTCGAATCCGAACTACCGTGACAGCAATGGAGGCTGAAAAAATCACCGTCTTTCATTTTAAAGAAAGCACTTATTTTGATTTACAAAGCCAAACCATGAAAAGCCGGGCAACGGACGACTCAGGAAAAGACCTTTACTACGCAGAACACCCCTTCAGGCTTTCTGAGGAATTGCTTTTTGGATCCAACCCCGCCACCGTCATTCATGTGCTCAGGGAAGCAGGGATCTTAATACGGCTTGAAAATGAAGATGAAAAAGAAAAAACAGAAATGACCTGGCTTGGCCGTTGGAAGGGCCTGCTCACTTGGGTGATTGGGGGGAAAAAAGCAAACGAACCCCAGCTTTGGATTGAGAAAGATCGCTTTCTTCCCGTCCGGTTGCGCATGAGCAATTCAAACCCATGGGCCGAGCTACAGTGCGAAGGCTATCATTTTTACAAAGAACTGCCTTTTCCTCAATTGATGACCGTACTGCGCAATTCGGACGAAAAAGAAAGCGCTTTTCTCCAAAGTGAACTCCAAGATTTAGTGGTTAATCCTGACTTGATGATCAACGCACCTAACACCCCAAATCATTTTACTGAAGCCGGAAATTCTGCCCCTGAAAAAGTCCGCGAGTTGATTCGATTTTACTATTCGTCAGTGAGGTAAAAGTGGAACAGAATGCAGAATACATACTTTCTGTCGCTGTCCCTCGCCCAATCGAAGGGCTTTTTACCTATCGCCTGCCTAGTGCTTTGGCTTCAAAAATCCAAGTGGGCGGATGGGTGCAAGTCCCTTTTGGTCGAACCAAAACTCATGCGTTTATCGTGGAGCCCGCACAACCCTTCTCAAACGTTCCAGCACATCTGCACGCCCATGAGTTAAAAGAGATTTTAGCAGTGGGCGGATCAGGTGTCGTCTTTTCGGAGGACCTCCTCCAACTCTGTCGGTGGACCGCTGATTATTATCGCATGCCCTTGGGAGAAGTTCTGGGCTGCGCCGCCTCGCCCGCTTCGCTTGGGCTTAAGACATCACGAACAAAAAGTCGTGAACTCACTCGTCATGAGCCCTCAAAACCAATCCGACACGAAATGACAGAAGACCAAAAAAAAGCACTGCAAATTTTAGAAAAACACCAAGGAACCGCGCTCCTTCATGGCATTACAGGGAGTGGAAAAACAGAACTCTACATTGAACTCGCCAAACAAGTCCTTGAAGCTGGAAAAAATGTTTTACTCTTGGCACCCGAAATCGCGCTCACTCCTCAACTGCATCGCCGGCTCGAAGCAGGACTGGGTCTTTCAGTAAGCCTCTGGCACTCGGCATTGCCTAACGGAAAACGACGTGACCATGCTACTGCACTCCGCTCTGGAGAGTTGCGTGTAGTCGTAGGCGCACGATCCGCGGTGTTCGCCCCAGTTCAAAACCTCGGATTGATCATCGTAGACGAAGAACATGACCCGACTTACAAGCAAGAAGACCGCGTCAAATATAACGCCCGAGATCTCGCAGTTGTTCGTGGAAAAATCACCGGCTCCTTGGTCGTATTGGGCTCAGCCACACCCAGTCTCGAAACACGCGAACGGGTTCGTGAAGGGCGATATGGAATCGCTAGACTCCCAAAACGAATATCGTCAAGCGGCCTTCCCGAAGTGGATATCGTCAACCTTTGTGAAGAAGAGAAAGTACATGCAATCCAAGCCCCCCTTGCAACACGAACCCTGCAGGCAATCCGTGACACCCTTGAAGCCGGAAATCAGGTAATGGTCTTTTTAAATCGGCGGGGATTTGCTTCATTCCTCCTCTGCCGTGATTGTGGTGAAGTCCCTCAGTGCCAACACTGCTCGGTTTCATTGACCGTTCATAAAAAACTGAAACAATTACGCTGCCACACCTGTGGATATCAAGAAGGAATTCACCACACTTGCCAAAAATGTCGTGGAATCGACTTAGCGCCCATGGGGGCTGGAACAGAAAGTTTAGAGGATGAGTTGCCAGCGCTTCTTCCTCGGGCCGTTCCGCTCAGATTGGATCGGGATCAAGTGACCAGCGCCACTCGACTTGACCGGATTTTAGATGAGTTCCGCCAGGGTAAAGCCAATCTCCTTTTGGGCACTCAAATGCTGGTCAAAGGACACGATTTTCCGGGCGTAACCCTAGTCGTGGTCATCCTGGCGGATTCCCTTTTTCGTTGGCCAGACTTCAGGGCTCCTGAGCGCGCCTTTCAGATTTTGACTCAAGTGGCGGGTCGAGCGGGCCGTGGTGAAACTGCCGGCAAAGTCCTGATCCAAACTTTTCAGCCTGATCATCCCGTCATTCGCGCAGTGAAGGGTGAGATCTCTGAAGAGGATTTCCTTACAGGCGAACGAGAACTCCGACAAGTCTTGAGCTACCCTCCTTTTGGAAGACTGGCGCGTCTGCGTTTTGAAAATACCGAGCAAGGAGATGCAAAAGCGCATGCCAGTGAAATCGCAAAAGGCTTGGGGCCCCTGGAGCTGTCAAAAAAACTGCAAATTCTCGGGCCCAGCGAGGCTTTTTTAGAACGTGCAAAAGGGATTTATCGCTGGGATCTTCTTTTGAAGGGAACAGAAATCCGGATCCTTCAACAAGCAGTTTCTCGGGCCAAGGCACTGTGTGCACAAAAACGATGGCAATTGCTTGTCGATATTGACCCTTACGGGATAGGATAAAGTATGGCTGACTCCAAACAAGCGGGCAAACCGCGGTCTAAAATCCAGGCATCCATTGAAAAAGCGAGAGCTGAGCAACGGCTTGAAATCTTTAAAAAACGCATTGAGCTGGCCAAGCAAGGGCTCAAGGCCTTTGAAACAGGTCAACAAGCAGAGGCGATCAAGCAATTCAATGCCTATCTCCGAATTATGGAAGACTGGAAAGATGCCTCAGGAGGAGGGTTAAATCCCTCTTTTTTTGATCGTCAAAAAGATGTGCCCGAAATGCTCCTCATCAGTGGAGTTTATTGGACGCTAGTAAAGATTTACGACCGAACATCTGAGGAAAACAAAAAAGAGTTCATGCACTACCTTGAAAAATATCTCGTTTTCTCAAAGGGCATGCCCTTTCAAAAGCTTTCTGCAGAAAACCTCCGCAAATACATTAGCGGGGGCAAACCCGTTCACAAAACCGAACTGCAGAATGCATATAAGATGATTGGCAGTGCGGGTTGCTTCATTGCAACTTCGCTTCTCGACGTCACAGATGTAGAAACACTTCCGCGACTCAGACGTTTTCGCGACGAGGTCCTTGAAAAAAACCGGCTGGGGCGTGGACTTGTTGGTGTTTATTACAAGACAGCACCCACTGTAGCCGCCTGTCTTGACCGACTTCCGAACCGCATTCGAAAATACGCAGGGGCAGGGCTAGATCGACTAGCAAAAAGCGTATCCCCTTACTTTTAAATCCCTTAATGCAGGACCGTCCCCGTCCTAGTTGGACGGAAGTAGTATTGACTGTCCGTGAAGCTAATCCAAAGTGAGAGCCAAATCACCATCGCGCGACCCTTCACATTTCGCATCGGTACAAAACCCCACCCCCGACTATCATTTGAAAAATCCCGATTATCTCCCATCACAAATAAGTGATCCGCGGGAACCGTGACTGGACCAAAATTTTCACGAAAAGGATTGTTTTGATCAAACAAAACCACATGATCTACGCCATCAAGATGCTCCTTGAATACCTCAAGACTCGCTCGGTTGTATTTAGGGTCATCCACCTTCTGTAAAACTTGGTTCGCCTCCTCCATGGGGGCGGGATCCTGAATCATTTTTTTGCCGTTAATTAAAATCACCTTGCTTTGAACTTCAACCGTATCACCTGGGAGTCCCACAACACGCTTAATGTAGTAAAAACTCTCATCTTTAGGGTAAATAAAAACAATGATATCCCCTCGTTTTGGGCCATCACGCTTAACGATATAAAGGGGATCTTTTGTAAATAAATCTGAGAACGGAACTTTAAAGCCATAAGCGAATTTATTCACAAAAATATGATCCCCCACCAAAAGAGTAGGGATCATTGATCCAGATGGAATTTTGAACGCCTCAACGATGCTGGAGCGAATCATAAAAACCAGAAGAAGAGCCAGCCCCAGAGAAACGACGTTCTCGATAATCCATTGTGTACGCGTCTTTGAACTGCCGCTCGCATCCGGCGGTGTTGCCTCATCTGTTGCCATAGCGTTTTTTCCTCAAGGAGGGTGACAATACCCTGTATTCAGTCTCGGGGGTAGGGTAAAAATAAAAGAGACCCAAAGGCTAAAAAAGCATGAAAACACTGGATCGCTACATCGCCATTACTCTGACCAAGAACGTTCTCCTCTCGATTTTTGCCCTCACCTCGCTTTTCGCCCTCCAAGCCTTAGTGGGTGAAATTTTGGATCACGAGTTCCCCACACATCAATTGCTTTACAATAATCTTCTGAAGTTTCCGCAAATTTTTGTCCAAATGACCCCACCCGGTGTGCTTTTAGCGACAGTACTCACCTTTTCTGGAATGAACCGCTCAAATGAACTCATTGCTTGTTACTCGATTGGCGTCGGATTAAATCGAATCATTAGCATAGTCCTTTCAATCATTTTCATGATTTCATGCTTGAGCCTCATCCTTCAAGATCGGATCCTCCCCCCATTTTTCAGAAAGCAAACGACCTATTACTGGCGTGAAATGAAAAAGAGGACAGATTTTTTTCTAGACGTAAAGCAAAATAAAATTTGGTACCGCTCCAAAAACCTGATCTACAACCTTCGTACTTTTGACGCTAAATCGCGCACTATTTACGGGATGTCCGTCTATACATTCGACGAATCCTTCAATTTAATTCAGGTTATTGACGCAGAAAAAGCAGCCTTTACGTCAAGGGGATGGAAGTTAATGAATGGAACGGTGACTGTGTTCCAAAAGGATGACCCCTTCCCCCTCACACAGAAAGTGGCTGAAAAAGA
>JAHFAC010000058.1:0-4297 GCA_023250755.1 Bacteriovoracaceae bacterium
CACCCGTTAGGCCAGCCTCTGTAAACCAGCGGTCCAGTAAGAGGGAGAGGCGTAATTCGTCGTGAAATGGCGTAAAGACTGGTTCAGATCGGTAGAGAATCTCCAGATTTCCGAATTCGGATCTCCCCGTGATACGGCTTTTGAGCACATCGGCGGAGGCCAAAATCATGCTGCTGGTGGTTGACCCAAAATCCAGGCCAATCAGCTTCATGAGGGACCGATCTCCACTGAGTGAAGGATTTTTAATTCATCCTCTGAAAAGGCTCTGGAGCGAGTGAGAAAGCGAACTCCCAGCGGGATTTCGAGTGAAAAACTGGCTCCTCGCCCCGGAACAACATCAATTATTAATTGGGTGTGCTTCCACGCTTCAAATTGAGATCCTGAAATATAAAAAGGGTCACCATCGAGGCAACCCAAGCAAACGTCACGAGCGCCAACTTTAAATTCTCCTCTCAGAAAACACATCGGAGCAGAGCCATCGCAGCAGCCCCCACTCTGATGAAAAAGCAGGGGACCGTGTTCGCTTCTCAGGCGGCGAATGAGTTCGAGTGCTTGAAGGGTTGCACCCACTCGAGGAACTGTGCCATCCGGATTTCGAATTAAAAGGGCCGGAATTTCTTCCGGCCCCAGTTTGCAAAACTCACTCACGCTCAAGCTCTTTTAGAAAAATCCCATCGGCTTGGGGTCGTAAGAGACCAGGATGTTTTTTGTTTGAGTGTAATGTGAAAGCATCATTTTATGCGTTTCACGCCCGATCCCTGACTGCTTAAACCCACCGAATGCGGCGTGTGCAGGATAGAGATGATAGCAGTTCGTCCAAACTCGACCTGCTTTGATTTGGCGAGCCATCTCATAGGCATTGTGGACATTGCGGGTCCAAAGGCCAGCACCGAGCCCATAGAGCGTGTCGTTGGCGATCTTAAGGGCCTCGTCTTTATCCTTGAATTTCGTCACCGAAACCACTGGACCAAAGATCTCCTCTTGGAAGATCCTCATCTTATTATTGCCCTCTAAAACCGTGGGCTGGATGTAATATCCATTTTCACATCCCGTAATTTTTGCTTGTTGGCCACCGGTGAGGACCTTTGCGCCTTCACTTTTTCCAATCTGGAAGTAAGACAGAATTTTTTCCATCTGGTCCGAAGAGGCTTGAGCTCCCATCATTGTTTCGGTGTCGAGGGGGTTGCCCATCTTAATTTTAGACACACGGTTGAGTGCCATTTCTACAAACCGAGGGTAGATCGATTCTTGAATCAAGGCGCGCGAAGGACAGGTGCAAACCTCACCCTGGTTGAGGGCGAACATCGTAAATCCTTCGAGGCATTTTTCGACAAAAGCATCGTCTTGGTCAAAAATATCTTCCATGAAGATATTCGGGCTTTTTCCACCCAGCTCGAGCGTCACTGGGATGATGTTTTCAGAGGCGTATTGCATGATGAGACGGCCGGTCGTGGTTTCTCCGGTGAATGCCACTTTGGCAACGCGAGGAGAACTCGCCAAGGGTTTGCCGGCTTCGATGCCGAATCCATTGACGATGTTGAGCACGCCTTTGGGGAGCAGGTCTCCCACCAGTTCTGCAAAAAGGAGAATCGAGACGGGCGTTTGTTCGGCGGGTTTCAAAATGACGCAATTGCCTGCAGCCAAGGCAGGTGCCAATTTCCATGCGGCCATGAGCAGCGGAAAGTTCCAGGGAATAATCTGAGCCACAACACCCAGGGGTTCTTTTACGTGATACGAAACGGTATTGGAGTCGAGTTCAGACATTCCGCTCTCTTCGGCGCGAATCACGCCGGCAAAATAGCGAAAGTGGTCAACTGTGAGAGGAAGGTCCGCTGCCAGGGTTTCGCGAACGGCTTTGCCATTTCCCCAGGTTTCGGCAACTGCGAGTTTTTCTAAGTTTTGCTCGAGTCGATCCGCGATTTTAAGAAGAAGATTAGATCTTTCAGTGGCGCTAGTGCGTCCCCAAGCTGGAGCAGCAGCGTGTGCCGCATCGAGTGCGAGCTCAATATCTTTTGCGTTTGAGCGAGGTACTTTTGTATAGGCCTTGCCATTGACCGGGCAGATGGCGTCAAAGAATTTGCCGTCGGTGGGGCCTACCCATTTGCCTCCAATATAGTTTCCGTATTCACCTTTGAATTCGACCAAAGATCCTTTTGTATTAGGTTCAGCGTATTTCATTTGTATTTTCTCCCATCTATATAGGAGGTGGATCCTAGTGCGAATGGGAGGATTAGTCCATCAAAAGGTGCTAGGGTCGAGGCATTAGGCTCGACGGTGCTTCAAATTATAGAAAACAGAGCAGTAGACGTAAATCAGCCCAATCAGATTGACCGACAGTGTCGCCAAAATCGCGCCAGAGGCACCCTGTTTTGGAACCCAAGCGTAATTCAAAATCACGTCAATGATGAGTTGCAGAATATTGAGGTATGCAAATCCTTTGCTCCAGCCCCAGACATAGAGAACAAGTCCAACCGGATTTGTGAGTAATACGATTAAAACGGTGAGGATTTGCAATTGAATCAGGTGGGTGATGGATCGATAGGACTCACCTGCAAGCCAGATTAAAGCGGGAGGCAAGAGCCAGCAGGACAGTAAAATCAAAATCGCGAGTGGAGCTAGGAAGAATTTAAGTTTTGAGAGATAAAGATGAGTATCCTGTTGATTTTTTGAAGCGCTCAATCTCGGCAAAATTGTGGTGGTAATCGAAAGAATCACAAACTGGATGGGGAGAGTCAGACGCGCGGCAGCCGAAAAAGCAGCCAAGGTTTGATTGCTGTGATAGTGGGCCAAAAATTGTGAATCAATGTTTCCGATGAGATGAGTTGTCGTCAAAGAGATGAAGATCCATGTATTGTAAGATTTAAATTTGTTCCCGAGTGCTGGATCCAAGGGGGAGGAGGGTGCGTATTGCAGTGCGGGATGGCCCTTCATGAAAAAATAACCTAAAACTAGGATTGAAAAGGGTGCGAGGAGCTGGATCCCTGAAAATGAGGCCAGAACAGGCAGGCCAAACCAAACCACGCCGAGACAGAGGGCAAGTCGAAAGATCGTCGAAGCAGCTTGAATTTTAATGAATTCTTTAAATAATTGATGTGCTCTAAAATAGCTGAGTAAGTAATTTGAGATGCTGGTTAAGAAGGCACCGCCTACGCCTAAGACAAAATACCAAGTGAAATCCTTACGATGGTATCCATGATCAGAAATCCACGGCGCGAGACAAGAGATGGTGAGGCTCAGAATCAGTGAAGCCCAAAAAATACGTCGGAAAAAAAATCGATTTACAGCTGGAAATTCAGGCTTTTTGGCATATTCGGCCCCAAAGCGCACGAAGCTTTCCATCCACCCCAAATGAAGCAGTCCGGCGATGAACATAATGACCGAGGAAAAGAGAGAGAATGTCCCGAACTGGTCGGGGCTCATATTTCGCAGTAAAACGATGTTGATGAGATATCCCACGCCGGCGATGATCACTTGGCCGATGAGGGTGAGCTGAGTGTTTTTGCCTGTTTTTGTTTTTAAAGCGTGTTGAATTTCGTGAAAAATACGTTTCACTCGTTAGCCATTGGTCGTTTTGACGAAACATGAACCAGGTCATTTCTGATCCAAGCCGTTTTTTCCTCTTTGCCGGGTATGCTGATTTTGAACCATTGGTTTTTCCAGTCACTCACCAAGTATTCGAAATGAGAATTTGCCCTGCCTAGAATCGGAAACCCCAAGCCTGGTCCCGCACGGAGTGGGGAGTCCCTAAATTTGGGTTTTACAAAGAGGCCTTGCGGAGCAGGTGTGACGGCAGCGGATGAAGACGAGACTGAATCGACGAGCCTAGCTGCAGGGACAGCCGTGTCTGGTGTTTCTTCTTTTGGAGTTGAGTTGAGTGCCTCATTGGAAACAAGAGGGGGAGTTTTCACTTCGATCGCAGCTGAAGGAGGGGCTGGAATCGAAGCAGATTCGGCTTGGATGTTACTTTCAAGTGAGGATGTGTTTTTCAGGGGGACTGATTCGGGAGTTTGTTCTTTTGAATCATAGACCGCTTTAATTTGAGCTTTTCTCCAGAGTTCTTGTCCATGAATGTAGAGAAAAACTCCAGAACTCAGTGAAATAATACCCGTGACTGCAATTGCCGTTCGATAAAACCAGGGTTTTTTGCGCGAAGAAGACACCTCCGGCAAAGGATCAGGCAGGTGCCCGAGAGTCTTTAGTGTGCTGGGAGGCGGGGGCGGAGAAAAAATCCTTGGTTCTGGTCCTTGTGAGATGTGCCTGTGTAAGTGGTCTGTTGCGCTTTGGCTCATCATGGGTT
>JAHFAC010000058.1:4343-8853 GCA_023250755.1 Bacteriovoracaceae bacterium
CAGCAGTACATTTTCTCCTTGAGGTGCGCGATCCACTTTAATTAATCCGATGTCTTGTTTTCGAACAAGTGCGAAACCTCCACACTTATAGCATCTTGAGAAGGACCAACCTGCTCCCAATTTTTCGTCCGAAATGGCAAGCATTACGCTGCAGTGTGGGCAGTTCCATCGCATAAGTAGGTACCCCTTTTTCTAGCCTCTTTAGGGCTCTTTTTTAGGGTCCCAGAGGCGGGCATGCGAGTCAATGGGAAGGAGATGCCGGCGGTGGAGGCGTCAAATTCTTGGCGTCTATTTGAGATTTCAGTTCAGTTTCAGGTGGCGATTCCGGAAAAGGGATGGCATCCACCTTGGGTTCGAGAATTCGAATGACCACTCTTCTATTTTTAGCCAGTGCCGTTTCATCAAAATCACCTGAAGGTTTTCGCGCAGCTGCGACAGGGTGGGTATCGGCATAGGCGATTGCCGTTAAATTTTCTGATTGATAATGGTTCTCTAAAAATAATCGGACGACCCTGGCAGAGCGCGCCGCAGAGAGCTCCCAATTTGAGGCGTAAGGACCGCTGAGGATGGGTCTGCTGTCGCTGTGGCCTTCGACGACGATTTTGTATTTTTTATTTTCCACTTCTTCGCGCCGAGAGACATTTTCAATTAACTTTTTAAGGATCTCCTTCCCTCTGGGCGTGACTTCAGAGCTGAGTGTATCAAAAAAAACAGTGGAGCTAAATGTGATGGCAACCCCCGTATAGTCTGAACGAACAAGCGCCTCCTTAGCCAGCCCGGCTTCTTCAAGCACTTGGGTGATAAATCTAGCCGTCTCGCGGGAGGGGACGCGGTATTCTCCGCCGAATTGTTTGGCCAATGCCTCTTTAAATCCGTCGTATTGAGGCGCATCAAGCTTGGACATGCTGAAGAGCATAATAAAAAATCCACAAAGAAGAGTCATCATATCCGCATAGGAAATTAGCCAGTTTGAATCGTCGTGGCTTTGTGAGGAGAGGGATTTCTCTTCAACTCTTCTGGATTGAGATTCTTCAGCAGTAGTTTTTAATTTTTTGAGAAACCCTTTGCTTGGCATCAAGCTGCCTTTCTCACCACGCGGTCCTTAGGCAATAAAAAAGAGTTCAGACTCTCCCTTAGGGTGATGGGATTGGCCTGGGCTTTGATTAAAATAATCCCTTCCGCAATCATGCGTCTCAAGGCCATTTCGTCTTGCGTGCGTTCAGTCAGATTTTCGGCAATGGGAATAAAAATGAGATTCGCGAGCGCAATTCCATAAAGAGTGCCGATTAACCCGATCGACATCGCCGGGCCAATCAATTTTTGACTGTCAGGTTGCCCGATCTTTTGGAGAAGAGCGATCATTCCAAGCGTGGTCGCAAGCAGGCCAAACGCGGGTGGAAATCGCCCGATCGTCCTGAACATGTTCGCTTCGTCCATGTACCTGGATTCAATGGTTTTCAGCCGCTGCTCGAGCGCGGATCTGATTTCTTTTTCATTGAGAACTCCCGAGGCGACCAGTGACGCCGCTTCGCGGAGAAACTCGTGCTTGATGTGCGGTAGCACCTCTTGGATACTGGTGAGCCCGATACTGGCTTTTTTATTCAACTCCAGGAGTTGGCTGATAACGTTTTGCGAGTCCACTTTTTGTCGACCCAAGACTCGAAGTAAAAAAACTTTGATCATGGCCAAAACTTTGGTGATGGGGAAGCTGATGCTTGCTGCCGCTGTAGTTCCACCAATGACAATCAAGATTGAATGAAAGTCCAAAAAAAAGCTCAAGTCACTGTTTGCGGCACTCAGCGCCATGTACATGACTGAAATACCGAAAAATACACCAAAAAAGGATGAAAAATTCATGGTTAAGCCGCCTCCTTTTTCAGGGCTGTTTTCCAAAGTTGGTATTGGCTGACGACATAGTTATCATCGAGCTCGCGCAGGCGGCTCACTAGGCTTTGGATGCAACTCTCGTAAAAACGGGCCTTGAGATCAGTTGATTTTTTTAAGAATTGGCCGAACGTATCTTTTGAAATGTAAAAAAGGTTGCAGTCCGTGATGGCGCGAACAGTTGCAGATCTGGGGTTACTGTCGATGAGGGACATTTCTCCGAAGAAGCTTCCGGATCTCAATTGGCCAACGTCATAGAGGTCACCGCTGAGTTTGTTGGTTTTAAAAATCCCGACCAAGCCCTCAAGGATGAGGTAAATCCCCCAGGAGAGCTCGCCTTCGATCACGATGTTGGCGTAAGGTTCGTAATGCGCAGGGGCACCCAATTTTACCAGCTCGCCGAGTTCGGCATCTGTAAAGGTTTTGAGAAGCTTTACTTCTCTCAGCAATTTGATGTCAGGCTTCATGCTTACCATCCGGACACCTTCTTAAATGCGCCATTATTTTTTCCGTTTTGGTTCTGCTCCGCTGGCACAGCCTGCAAAACTCCGCCTGGTGTAACGACATCCGCAAGCATTCGATCATTGGTTTCGATCAAGTTGATGAGTCCCTCATTTGACATGAGCTTCATTCGATTAATGACTTTGCGCTCAACCGCTTGGTAGGCTTCTCTGCTGAGCGTACTCACGTGGGTGAGCTCATCTTCAAGTTCAAGGACAAGATCTTTGGGAGATTTAGCAAAAATCGCGGTTCGTATGTCGCTGGGTGCGCCCTTGAGGAATTGAAGTAGTTCGTCGTGTCGAAGACTCAGGACTACTTCAAGCAGCTGGCTATCGCGTAAGTGCCGGAGTGTATCCAGACAAACCAGCTTGCTTTTAATCATGCGTGCGCTGTCTGGATTGCCGATTTCAAGGCTTTTCATGACAGTTTTTTGCATGTCAGGGCCCGTCCGCTCAAGCAGGTTGAGAAGGACTTCGGAGCCCGGGAGCGCTTCTGTGTTGAGTTTTGGATTTTCTCGCCTCTTGCGCTTCAGTGCATTCGCCACATTGAAAATGTAATCACGCGGGAGATAGTCAATCCTAGAGAGTTCCGTTAAGAGACTCATGCGGACGCCTTCATCCAGCTGCGCATAAATCGTCGATCGCTTGAGGGGATCGCATTGGGTGACGATGATGGCTTTGACTGTCAAAGACTCATTTCGAATGAGTTCAAGGATTTGAAGTCCATCCATCTCAGCGAGGAAATCAAAGAGATGCGATGAGCGGCTGCCCATGACAGTGAGTTTTCCGGCCGTAGTTCGGTGATGAAGCTTTCGTAGGAGATCCAATTTTTCATCATCGTTCAGGTCGATCGGATTTTTAGCGTAAAATTCCATCAGCTCTGACATGTCGGTTTGGAGGCTGGGGTCACGCAGCATTTCCATGACGACGCTTTCGCCGAAGAGCTTTATATACTGAGCCGTAGTTTCGACGCCTTCTTCAGTCAAGATGCGTGTAAAGACTTGTTTGGCAACGCGGGGTTGTTGGGCGAAGATCGCCATCAGCTCTTCAAGTAGGGCCTCAATTTCATATCTTTTTCCGAAAAGCGCAGCTCGATCGTTGTTGCTGAGATGGGCGTCGGGGAGTTCACCCTTGAAGGTCGACGGCGCGAGGGTGGATGTCGGATCTGACGTCAGGCTTTGAATGATCTTGTGAACAGTGGGAGTGGCGTTATTTTTGCCGTGATAATTTGCAAGAACCAGAAAAATCAGGAGGGACAGTACTGAGCAAGCAAAAATTAAACCAAAAACTTTAAACTTTTGTAATTCAGCCTGGACAGCATCTCCGTTTTCAACTCTCTCTATTTTTTCAATTCGCTCAAACCGCTCTTGTTTTGCCGTGTTTTCGTTGTTGAGGTTGGTGGTTGTATTGACGTGATTTGATTTTTCGGATTTGTCTGATTTCTCTGATTTTTCATCCTTTGTTTCGCTTTTTTCTGTCGCAATGAGGCCGTGCCTGAAGCGTGATCCCGCAGGTCCTCGGATCAATGTACCGTCCGCCGCGAAGGCGGGTTGCGGAAATTTCATGGCTTTTGCGCTAAGGCTAACGTTTTTGAAGTAATTCGTTTTGAGTCTTGCCATTTCCAAGATGTTTTTTTGCTCCGCGGGCGTGATCGTGTCATCAATCAAAAGGGTGGCTGAAAGGTCTTTGATTTTGACCGCAACTCCTCCGTCCTCCATGAACTCTCCTGTGGCGCCATATTGAGCCTCTTCTGCGTTGATTACATCGGTTTGCAAACTGTAGTCGGCCAAGAGGCATTGATCAGGGCAGAATTGCCGAAAGAGATCATCGAGCGTGGATTTAAATTGCTTGGTGATGCGTTCTCGCAGTTCAGCTATCTTTGAAGCCGATCCCACTGGCTGTGGAAATCTCGTGAGTTGGACGTCTATTTTTACGGAATAATCCAGGGTATCCAAGTACTGCTGCAGGAGTTCCAGTAGCTTTGCTCTTGAGTTGGGTCCGACTTTTTCGTCGATCAGGAGTTTTGCCCTGGCTCCAGAGGGAGCGAGCGCGGCTGTACTCTTTGGGTCTACATCATCAAATCCGGGTGCGATTTCATCCGGGACAGCTAAATCAACTGTTGCTGC
>JAHFAC010000059.1:0-3783 GCA_023250755.1 Bacteriovoracaceae bacterium
TTCGACCGCAGAGTCGCATCATCGCGTGATGGTGGTGGAGGTGATGGGCCGCTACGCCGGCTGGATTGCGCTCAATGCCGGTTTAGCGGGAGTGGCGGACGTGATTTTGATCCCAGAGATTCCGTATGACCTTTCTAAAGCAGTCGCTAAAATTCGCTCACTTGAGCCCTTGGGAAGAAACTACGCCATTGTGGTGGTGGCTGAAGGGGCTTTGCCCAAGGGAGGTACTGTGACGGTCAAGGCAAAAGAGGTAGGCCGTACTGAGCGACTGGGTGGAGTGGGCGAAAAGGTAGCGGAGCAGCTCCAGCAAATGACTGGCAAAGAAACTCGGGTGGTGGTGCTGGGACACTTGCTTCGAGGGGGAAAGCCCACCACCTTTGATCGCCAAATTGCGCTTCGTTTTGGCGCCGCTGCGGTACGCGCTTTGGAAGAGGGGCATAGCGGTGTCATGGTTGCATTGGATTCGGCGGCGGTAAGATATGTCCCGCTTGAAGAGGCCACTCGGCGGATGAAGACGGTGCCGCTAGATTCAGATACGCTTTTGACGGCAAGAGATCTGGGTGTCTCGTTCGGGGATTAGTTACTATACGATTTGTGAGGGAGCTGGAGTGACCCGGAACGCTTTTGTTATGCTTTGTCTTCCTATTACCGTGCTCGGTACTATTTCTCCAGCTTATCCAGTAGAAAAGGACTGGACAGGTTGCCTGAATCGCACATTAGCAGAGCTAACGGACAGGGCTCCGTTGAAGAAAGAAATGGTATCGGACCATGTGGAACTTGTTTGGTACCCCAAGGCGGGCTACATAGCCTTCAGTCATGTAGAGTTGGCTGTTGACGGTGTTCTTTGGGATGCGACTGCTGGATATAGTATCAAAAATTCAGTTGAGGTTGCGGAGAGAGCAGCGCGAACCGGCGAGAGAGGTTTTTTTCGCTTTAAACTGAATGTGACGGAAGGTGAGCTCAATAATCTCCGAACCTTTTTAAAGGAACGTGAAGGTAAAGGGGTTTTTCAAACGTGTGTTGGAGGTGCTTGCAAGGCAATAGATCAAACCACTGGAATCGTTATCCCTTTTCCCTTTTCAAAAGTGCCGACTCTCAGTGTTATTTATTTAACTGCTATGCAGAAGTTGGGCTACTCGCGAGTAGTGAAAGTCGAGTATGTTGGAAAAAGTGCCTTCAGCAATCTAATTTCTACGGAAGTCCCTTGGGAGTTGTCGATTACCTATACAGCAGCAACGTTCGCAGGAGGGTTAATTGTTACAGGATATAATTTGGCAGGTCAGCTCGTAAAGTATGTGGTTCCCCTTTCGTCCGCTCAGGGCAGCGATGATGAGAAAAAGAACACTAAGTCAAAGAGTTTTCAAAAATTGAATGACCCAAGTCGACATTAAGAGCTTGCTACTTTGCTTAGGTAGCAGGCCATGGCGATCCTCACTCAAAAGTGGGCCCGAGTCGTGATAATCAACGTCAAATGGACCCATTTCGCCAGGATATTATTCGTTTTATTCCCTTGAAATGACTTTGCCCGTAATATATGAACTCGAAATGCCAGTAACTTCAGAAAAAGGACAAAAATCAAAAACAAGACGGCTCCAGCTGGATCTCGCTCTGCCTAAGGTTAAGAAAGGAAAACAAGCCAGAGAGCATGGCGGAGAGAAACACGCAAAACTGAGGTGCCGCAAGACGGTGCGCCCCTTTGATCCTGGAAAACCCATGCACATTACGATGCGGTCATCGATGGCGGTCCATGAACGATCCATGCTGCATCCAACACGTGCCCGAGTGATCAAGGACATTGTCTGCCGTGCGGCCAGACGGCGTGGAATCGTAATAAGAAAATATGTGTGTGTGGGCAACCATTTACATCTCCTAATTCAGACGAAGGCCCGGCGAATGGTTCAAGCCCGACCAGCACTCAGAGCTTTTCTGAGGGAGGTGAGTGGACTCGTTGCCCGCGTGATGACAGGAGCACAGAAGGGGCGGCCAGCAAAACAGCGCTTTTGGGATTATCTTGCCTGGTCTCGCATTGTGGAGTGGGGAAGGGATCTCGTGGGGCTCAAGCATTATTTTACCAAGAACGAATACGATGCCCTGCTTGTTCTTGAGCGTGAAAACTGGCCTGACGTAACTTTGCCAGACACCAGCGCTGCACCTGACTAAATACGATGTGGGACCGAGATTGCATAAATTTTTTGCTTTAACTCCACGCGCCCTAACGCACTAAAAGGGATAACAGAAGGCGAGATCGGTCACTCCGGTGGCCCCACCGATTACAAGGCCTTTTGGACTGATTACGATAGATTGGATCCCTACTCACAACCACTTCACCAAATTATTAAAATGCTCGGAGTCCCGATCATCGAAAAACTGATGTGGGACGACCCGGATCCCGAGCGCGTGTGAGCCTGAGGCTTCTGGCATCACGGTTATTTGCCAGGTGCTCGTTCGGGTCAGGTCGTCGCTCTGGTTTTTTTTCATCTGAAAAGTTTTAAGAGATTGAACTCCGACTTCAGGGATGGTTCTCGCCAAGACCACTTCAACTACGAGATCTTCAGCCAATAAGCCGGGATGGCCGAGGTCGATTTTAATCTGGATTGGTTGATCAACCGATATTTTGTCCTGATCCAATCCGTTCATTTGAACATCCACGAATGAAATAGAGTCCCAGTTTTGAGTCATCCGATCTTTTCGCTCACAGAGCTCATAGAGTCGAGAGAAGTCACGAGCAGCGAGGGATTTTCCGTTTTCAATCGCAGGTTCATAGAATTTTTCTTGATATTCTTTGAGCATCCGCTCGGACGAAAAACGAGGAATGATCGTCGCCATGGATTCCTTCATGAACTTGACCCATTCGTCAGGCACTCCGGCGTCGTTTCTGCTGAAGAAAAGAGGCATGATCTCATGCTCGAGCAGGAGGTGGATTTGCGAGTAATCCGATTCATTTTGGTAGTCAATGGGTTCGTTTCCAAGCTGATCGCCAATGACCCAACCGTTCTTGCCGTTATAGCCCTCAGCCCACCAGCCATCGGCCACGCTAAAATTCAAAACGCCGTTGATCCCGGCCTTCATTCCTGAGGTTCCGCTCGCTTCAAGTGGACGAGTGGGCGTATTGAGCCATACATCGCAGCCTGAGACCAGCATTTGGGCAATGCTGATTTCATAATTTTCGACGAATAGGATTTTTCCGGCGAACGCGGGCATCCTGGAGACTTCGATAATTCGCTTAATGAGAGCTTGCCCCAGTCCGTCGTTTGGATGGGCTTTACCCGCAAAAAGAAAAACCAAAGGCCGCCCTTTGGAGAGGAGCGCTTCTAATTGCTGTAAATTATGAAAAAGCAAATTAGCTCGCTTATAGGGGGCGAATCGCCGTGCAAATCCAACGATCAGGGTTTCTTCATTGAGCTGAGAAAGGGTGAGTGCAAGATGGGCCGCATCTTCTCTTCTTTGTTTTGCGGTTTCTTCGACATGTTTTTTGATCCATTCGATCAGCCGCGTCTTTGCTTTGAGGTGGGTTCGCCAGAGCGACTTAGAGTCAATGCTCTTCACCTTCTCCCAGAATTTTGGATCGGTGAGGTGATCTTGCCAGTTGGGGCCGAGGGATTCGGTAAAAAGATCTTGAAGCTCAGGCGCCAGCCAAGTTGCGATATGGACTCCGTTGGTGACGCTTTTGACTGGGATTTCCAACTCATGGTACCCAGGGTAGTAGTCCTTAAACATTTGGCGCGAAACCTTTCCGTGAATCTCGCTGACCCCGTTGACTCGAATACTTCCGCGAAGAGCGAG
>JAHFAC010000059.1:3793-8843 GCA_023250755.1 Bacteriovoracaceae bacterium
GCATGCTGGGCTTGCCCTAAGTTGAAGAGAGTGGCCCAATCTTTATGGAGCGCCTCCTCGAAGGGGGCGAGATAGGGGCGGATGATTTCTTCCGGAAATTGATCATGTCCTGCTGCGACTGGCGTGTGAGTGGTAAAGACTGAAGTGTGTCGGATGAATTCAAGTGCTTCGTCAAATTTCAGGTTTTTTTCGCGAACCAGTTCAATCATCCTGGCCATGATCAAAAAAGAGCTATGTCCTTCGTTCATGTGGTAGACCCAGGGCGAATGTCCAAGTTCTTTCAGAAGGCGAAATCCACCGATGCCGAGAATGAACTCTTGTCGTAAACGATGAGAGAGGTCTCCTCCATAAAGCGTGTTCGTGATTGCGCGCTCGGAGGGACGATTGGGGTGAAAGTCGGTGTCTAGGAGATAGAGCGGGATTCTCCCGACCTCACTCTCCCAGGCGCGGACAAAGACGGTGCCGGAGGGGAAGGGGACTTGAATGATGACTGGTTCTCCATTTTTCAGACTTACCAGGCGCATCGGGAGAGAGAAAAAATCATTTCGATCGTAATGATGTTCTTGCTGGCCGTCTCGGTTGAGTTTTTGGCGAAAGTATCCCGTGTGATAGGCGAGGCCCACAGCACAGAGGGGAAGTGCTCGATCACTTGCGGCTTTGAGAAGATCGCCGGCTAGGATGCCCAAGCCCCCTGAGTAGACTTTTAGGCAGTTGGCAATACCGTATTCCGCGCAGAAAAAAGCGATGCTGGGTGATTTTGGATGAGCCTCTATTTTTTTAAAACGAGTGTGCACTTTTTTGAGTGTGGCCAAAAAACTCTTGGATTTTGCGGCTGCTTCAAGCGCATTTGGGCTGACAAGGTCCAGAAAAATTCGAGGATTTTGTCCACATTTGCTCCAGAGTTCCGCATCTAAAGTGGTGAATAGCTCGACGGCGTCGGGATTCCAGCTCCACCAGAGATTTTTTGAAAGTTCGGTGAGGGGTTCCAGTGCTTCTGGGATTTGGTTGAATACGGTAAAATTTCGCAGATGAGCGGAGGGATCGCTGGAGTGCGGCGTGTGCATGACTTCACGCGAGGGAACCAGCGTGGGTTCTCCAGTGGGTTGGGTTCGGCTGAGAGCTTTTCCCATGGCGATCGAGTGGGCTTTGAAATAGGCTTTTCCCCAGAGCTTCCACCTGGCTTGCTGACTTGATTTACTGGCCGCTTTGCGAAGCGCCTGGCATTGGATCGGAGGTAGGCCCAAGAATTCTTTGAGCCTGAAGGAAAGTTCGAGTGTTGCCTCTTGGAAAGAGATATTTTTCCGTTTTAAGACATGAATCCCTGACTCTCCCCAGCTTCCACGCTCCATGGCCCAACGACCGAATCCTGCAAGGTCCGAAGTGATCGTAGGGACACCATAGGCGATGGCTTCCATCGGGGTATAGCCCCATGGCTCATAAAAGGACGGGAAAATGCTGAGATCGGCTGCTGCTAAGATTTGGTAATAGGTTTCTGGGACGAGCGGGTCGTTTCCGTCTAAGTAAATCGGGATAAATACGGTATGAATCGGATGATCGGGCTGGTTGAGCATCCCGATTGCGCGGAGTTTTTGGGTGATCGGATCATGAGTTTCGTCGGTGAGATCGTGCGTGCAGTGAAGCGGCGTCTGCGGTGCAGCTTCTCGATTTTTCATCGCAGCGAGAAGAGAGCGTTTTGGGCCGGAGTGGCCTGCCGGGAAAGTCAAAAAGACCAAAACGCGTTTTGATGATTTGCGGGTCCCCCCGCTTTGTTGTAAAAAATCTTGGTTGAGCTGATTCAGTGACTCTAAGAGAAGGTCCACGCCTTTATTGCTGAACTCGTATCGGCCGGAGCTGATGACAATTTCGGTATCCAGCGGGTCATAGTGAGTGCGCGTAGTGAGTTCAGCCAGTTCGAGGAGTTTGTTGCGGGTTCTTTTGACCGCCTCCGCCTCAGCATGTTTGGGGTTCGGAAATTCATCGCCCAATGCATTCGGAAGGACTAGATCGGGTTTGCGATGAAGAAGCTGCACGCATTCCTCAGCAGTCGTCGAACTCACGGTTGTGAAGCAATCCGTAATTTTTGCTACGACGGCTTCCATCGAGTGTTTGGCGCTGATCCCATGGTCATGCGCAAGCTCCTCGAGTTTTTCGGGCGTGAAGCGCGCAGAAAGGTCGATATCTTTGTGGTGTGCGCAGAGCGATCTGCCTAAAGCAGTGGCGTGGGTGGTGAATACGGTTCCTATTTCTGGCGTATTTTTATGGAGATAAAGGACAGCGGAGCCCGTCAGCCATTCATGACAATGTGCTACCGTCATTTCTCCGTGAGGCTTCAAATGGCGATTGTAAATTTGCTCAATGATCATTCCGGCTGCATGGCCAAAAAAAACAGGTTCAAGATAGTCCCATCCGCCATGGAGTGAATGGAGCTGGTATTTTTCCCAATACCCTGCGAGAATCGCGTCGCGATTTTTGTGGAGTTCCCCGAAATTGATCAGCAAGCAGCGAGGTTCGCCCGGGATCAGCCAATGTCCCATCCTGCAACTCACGCCTTTAAGCTTTGAAAGGGAGTCGAAAATTTCGCGATCCCAGACCTCTTCGCGAAAGACGGCGTTTGCCTCGTTGAGCCTTAGGATGTCCGGGCCAATTGTCACATAAGCGTTGCCGTAGTATTCTTGCATTTTGTGGACTTTAGATGCGAGAACGGTATGGATCCCCCCGACCATATTGCAGACTTCCCAAGAGACTTCAAAAAGCATTTCTGGATTTTTCATGCGATTGTCCTAAGCTGGTTTTTGATTCCAAGGACATATTCCCTAAAATCATTGAGCACATTCATGTAATTGATGAAGGCTTCGTAAGGATTCTTGTAGTGATTAAAATAGGCATGCACGTCTCCATCCGAGAACCACTTGGTGCACATATAGTAAAAGTGGTCAGAGGTTTGCAATTTCCTCCAGTAATCAAGAGTGGTCGGGTTGTTTCGGCGCCTGACCTCTTCCCCTAATCCATAAATCTGCTCAAGCGCGCTTTTTTGCATATGATTGCCTTGCCAGGCAGTCAGGTCGCGATTGACATCTGCCCACGAAACCACCCGATTAAAAGGAAGTTCTGAAACCGCAGGATATCTTTGGATCACTTGGCTTGGGGTGAGAAAACTCCAGTCGGAGTGTCTCAGAATTTCACTGGGCAGGGTCCGTAGAAATTCGAAAATCCCGGTCGATGCCCACTGGTGCTCGCCAAAAGTCTCGTAGTCCATGAAGAGATTCACGACATCGCCGCTGCCACTGATCTTGTGAACCCAGCTGGCGAATTTTGGGGCGGTGAGAGGAAATTCATTCCATCCTTGGTTTGAAAAGCGAAAAGCCACGTCATCAGAGAGGCGGTAGCTCTTGAGGAGATATTTGATTTTGCCTTGGGGGCGTTGGTAGACAAAATGGGGGCTTCGCCAACCGAGCACGTCATCCGCGCCCTCGGCAAGAAGGCCTTCATAGCCCATCGATTCGATGATCGGGGCGATCTGATCACTCGCTACGAGCTCTGTGTTTCTGAAAACCGTGGGTTTTTGCCCGAAGAGAGTTTCGATCATCCGGGTGTGTTTGTGGATTTGCTGGCGGAACTCAGTTTCGTCATAAATCGAAGCAAGCGAATGATAGTAGGTCTCAGCCAGAAATTCCACGCAACCTGTTTTCGAGAGATCAATGAAACTTTCGATGACTTCTGGGCAATATTTCACCATTTGCTCGACTGAGACCCCGGTGAGAGAGTAGGCAACGCGAAAAGATCCCTCATGGCGATCGATGAGTTCACGAATTACGCGATTGGCCGGGAGGTAGCATTTGTTTGCGACCTTTTGCATGATATTTCGATTCAGGCGGTCATCAAAATAGTGATGGTCTTTTCCAATCTGAAAAAAAGAATAAGGCTTGAGCCGGAGAGGTTGGTGAACTTGAAAATAAAAACTGACGGACGGCATAACAATTCTCTCCTGAATGACTGTTTAAGTCGTACGAAGTGCTCCTGCATAAATTTCCAGGACTTTTTTTGCTGCCGCGTCCCAATGGAGTTGACGAACCTCTTCACGAGCCATACTGACAATATCGGCACGAATTTCAGGATATTTAAGGACTCCAATCATTAAACTGGCCAATCGATCGACATCCCAAAAATCAACCTTGAGGGCGTTGTGCAAAACCTCAGCGACACCGGATTGGCGTGAAATAATGACGGGCACATCATGACTCACCGCCTCTAGCGTGGAGATTCCGAATGGCTCTGAGACCGAGGGCATGATGTAGAGGTCGGCGATGGAGTACATCCGTTCGACTTCTTCACCCTTGAGAAAGCCCGTAAAAACAAAATTCTGGGTGAGCCCTTTTTCGACAACTCGATTGACGAGTTGCGGGAGCATGTCTCCTGATCCTGCCATGACAAAAGTGACATCCGGAAAGGCCGGTACCACTTTGGCGGCTGCTTCAACAAAGTAATCAGGTCCTTTTTGAAAGGTAATTCGCCCCAGGAAGAGAACCACTTTGGAGTGATAGTTTTTTTCCATCCGATACGAACTCACGACTTCTTTAGCGTAGACTCCGTTATGAGCGACTAAGATTTTCTCAAGGGGGGTTCCGTGTTGTTGATGGATGATGGAGCGGGTGTAGTAGCTCACAGAAATAACGGCATTCGCCAGTGTTGTGGCCGATTTTTCGATTTGATCAATGCGGTGATTTACTCCTTTTCCGCTTCGGTCAAACTCGAGGCTATGGACATGGATGACGAGGGGTACGCCCGTTAATTGTGAAAGGGCGATTCCGGCCGGAAAAGTCATCCAATCGTGAGCGTGGATGATGTCAAAGGAGCGTTGGTGCGCCAGTGCGAGCACATTTTTAGTAAATCGCCCGACTTCAGAAAAAAGATCCGAACCATATTGAGCTTGGCTGGAATCTTGATCGTGAGCCTCCCGGAGAAGAGTAGCAATGGGATCGGGCATGGCTTGAGTAAGAAGCTCAGATGTTTCAGTTCGGGTGGCCCGATGAGCTCGATAAAGCGTAATTAT
>JAHFAC010000060.1:0-5338 GCA_023250755.1 Bacteriovoracaceae bacterium
TCACCACGAGTAAGGATCGTTTCATCCAGGGTATCCTGTATGGTTTTACGAAGCAGGGTTTCATCCGCTTCGCTGACAGCAACTTCACTCGTGCGCTCACGAACCAGTTTTTTAACCCGCTCTTTTACGAAGGCATCATCGTAATCCATATTCATTAATGAGATCGATTTCCCCTCTGCCGAAAAGAAGAGGTGTTCGTGAGAGCCTATTTCTAGATTTGTACGGATCTCTTCTAGGGGGTACCCAGAGCCCCTGAGAAGGCCCGCCATAAATTCTATTTCATTTCGTCCGAAATAGGGTTGTAGCCGATATTTTTTGAACGCGGAGAGGGCTTGGGTGGCAGTGGTTGGGTTTGGATGGGCTCGCAATTCATCTAGAAATGAATTTTTAGCCTGAACCAAAAGTTCAGAGATGGATTCGCGATCGTGGACATAGTCGCGAAGCTCTTTACGATCTAAAATTTCGTCCAAAATTCCGATTTTTTCTGGGATACCCGGGGTTTGTTTGAGTCTTTCCATTTCACGCATCAGTTCTGTGGGCTCGCCATGGTAATGGGCTGCTAGGAGCTGAGTTACCCAGATGTCTGTTTCGGGATAGAGGTAGGCGGATTCTCCACCGATATTCAGCTCAATGACCTTAAAGAGTCCATCCTCAGTTCGCATGACGTCCATCCCGGAGCTGAGCTTCTGCATTTCTGGAGGCAGTGCTTTTACAACTCGTTCCGCAAAAAATTCGGCCTGCCGCATGTTTTCTGCAGAAAAACAGCGATAATCTTCCCAGCGATTTTGGGAGGCTCCCTGGAGAATTTTTCCTTCCACAAGATGGATACGATACTCCTCAATGATGGTTTTTAATTTTCCATCAGTTAAAACGATAGTTCCTTGAGCAGGTTTTATTTTTTGTTGAATGATCACACGTGAAGGATTGCGAAAAATGGCCTCAAACACGCGTCCTTCATAATAAGGCTTTCCTTTCATTTCTAGGTGAACGCCACTGGAATCCCCCCCAGATTCTCTAAGTAACTCTAGCATTTCTGGCTTAACCTCTCTCAGATAACCCTCATAGGAAATTTGAAACGAAGTTTTATCTGAAGGGAATGTTCCCGCAGAGTTGAAGCCATCTACCGGTTTTAGAAAAAAGCCTTCTGGATAACGTTCTTTGAGAAACTCGCTCAGGGATCTTAATGCGACTTGCGAATTGGCTGGGGTAAATTGAATTCCTGTTTTTTGCTCAAACGCTTGGATGATTTCACTCATATTTTCAGTTTTAGGAAATCCGTCAGGAATGGATTTCATGAGGAGTTTCGCTTCTTCCCATTTGTCATTTTCGAACGTTCGCATAAGGTTGGTTTGATCGATTACAGGATTTTGGGTGCCAATATAATAATTAGCCTCTGCAAGATTGGCGTGCCAGACTGTGCCTTCGACTGAGGTGGGTCTAGATGTTGCGTCACCCGTATAAAGAACATCCGTTCCGTAAACATATCGATCAAAAGCTGCCTTTTCAGGGCTTGGATGCGGTCCCTCAATAATACGGAAAAATCTAGGCCCAGCCTGACTCGAACTGTGTATGAAAAATACAGTGGCTAAAACGGCGACTAAAATAGATAAGAACGAGGTTACCCGCCTGGGTAACCCACAGAACGCGGATTGATTGGGTTTCATTGTCCCCCCCTTGATTTTTTTATCCCCTGTTAAACGACGGCGCGGCAGTTTTTCCCCTACAGAAAAATGACGCAATCTGTCGTTACGCGCTGTAAACCATAAATAATGAGGTTTGTATAGTGCCTCGTGTCATTTTGTTTCAGTGTTTCATAAAAAATGGAAGAATAAAGATTAGTATTTTAGACGGGAATTTTTGAGATCAGATGACTCATTTGAGTGTCTATTGTTCATGATCTTAACAGTGCCGCTCTCTTCAATCGCCTAATATTAAAGTGGAAAAATACAATCTGTCGAGACTTTAGTCTAGTTTCTCAATTCTTTTGTAAAACAGTCCGATAGTTCTCTCATAGGAGAGGCTATGATTAACTGGGAAGAACTCAAGCATATCCATGTCATTCGCAAGCTCGAAGAGATTTTAGCGCAATGGTTTAATACCGAAATTTTCTTTGTCGATGAGCGCGGAAATGTCAGAAACTATGACCCGCTCGATCGCCAGCGTGAATTTAGAAATCCACTTTGTGCCATGCTTCTCCCCAAGGAAAAGGGCCGCGAACTTTTGATGAAGGCGCTGGGCTCTGCGAATGAAAAAGTTTATCGAATCGAAAAACCACACGTCGTAGTCGAGGGTCCCTTGGGCGTGGAGAGCGTATTGGTTTCCCGGATTGTCGTTGATAATGAATTTCTTGGGAGTGTTTACGCTTATTGCTTTATCGAAAAAACGCTTTCAACTGAAGCCCGAACCAAGGCCAAGGCGCTTTTACAGGGTATCGGAATGGATCATGATTGGTTTGATGCTGCAGTTGCAAAGCTCAGGGTTCCGACTGACGCGGAGAAAAAATATCTAGCCGAGCTAGTTGATCTTGTTGCGCAGGAAATTGTGACTTTCCACACAGAGATCAGCAAGCGTGAGGAGCGGATCAGCGCTCTCAATAGTCAGTTGGGTAACCGCTATAGCTATCATTCGATGATCGGCAAGTCCAAACCGATGCAGGAGATGTACTCGCTTCTCGATAAGATCCGAAACTCTGAGTCCACGGTTTTGGTTCAAGGTGAGAATGGGACGGGAAAAGAACTGATCGCTCGCGCGATCCATTATAATTCACCCAGAAAAGACGCTCAGTTTGTGACGGTGAACTGCTCTGCCTTTAATGAGAACTTGCTTGATAGTGAGCTTTTCGGTCATGTGAAAGGTTCTTTTACCGGGGCGATTCGGGATAAGAAGGGCCTTTTTGAGGTAGCCGACAAAGGGACTTTGTTCTTGGATGAAATCGGCGATATGTCGCCGACGATGCAGGTGAAGCTCTTGCGGGTGATCCAAGAGGGAACTTTGATTCCAGTGGGCGGAACCGAGCAGAGAAAGGTCGATGTTCGGGTCGTGGCTGCGACCAATAAAGATCTCAAAGAAATGATCGAGATGGGGACATTTCGCGAAGATCTTTACTATCGAATTAACGTGATTAATCTAGTGGTGCCTCCGCTCAGGGATCGGAAAGAAGACATTCCGATCCTGATTGAGCATTTTTTAACCCGGGGCTGTAAAGAAAAGGGTGTGCCGCTGAAGGTTCTTGCCAAGCGTGCGATGGAAAAGATCTTCGATTACCCCTGGCCCGGCAATATCCGCGAGCTTGAGAACGAGATGGAGCGATTGATCGTCCTGACCGGTGATGACGATCGGGTTCCAGCTGATCTGCTTTCGCAGAGGATTCGTGATCATGGTGAACATGCTAAGGTTCAGGGTGTTCGCGTGGCGGGCAAGTTAAAAGACGCGCTCGAGGAGCTTGAAAAAACTATGATTCGTGAAGGTTTGCGTCGAACGAATTGGAATAAAAGTCGGCTTGCAAAAGAACTCGGAATTTCTCGCGCAGGTCTGATTATGAAAGTTGAGAAGTATGGCCTCGACAAGCGCAAAGTGATGCGAGGCGCTGGCGAAGCGGCCTAGTGTTTTGGATCAAAGCCATAGGGATACCTAAAGCCCTCATAATCCCCGGGACCCCCGTCTCCATAGGATTTTCGCTCTTTTTCTAAAGGGGTAAATCCCCCGAAGTAGAGTCTCAACAGAGCTGTGATCCCAATGACTGGCTTGGGACTGAGTGTGCTGCCGACGAGGACGCTTTCAGCAGAAGTAACCACTGCACAAGAAACCAGGGGTGTGATCGGGGTTTGAATTCCAATCTCTGCAAGAAGACCAATCCCTGATTTGACTGTATTGAAGTATTGCAGGCCTGGAAGGTCATTTACACGTCTCCAAACATAGGGGGCCACCCCCGCAGTCAGAAAAAAATTTCGTGAGTCCATTCTGGCAAATGCATAAGGAGCATGCATTGCATAAGATCCAGTGTCTGCTGAACCTGTGCTCAAGTGATGTTCGATGCCGACATGGATATGAGTGGGGGAGTCGCCTCCCATGACATCTGCTCCAAAAGAAAATGTAGCTGCCGTGCCTAAGCCTAAAGTACTGGGTGAGTTGTCTTCGAAAAAAGAAGCCCCCTCCCGAATTTGCGCAACACCAGCCCCGAGTTCAAAGTAAAAGCGAGTGGCATGGGCTTGTGGAATGACAAAAAAGAGCCAGGTTACAAGTAAGAGAAGGCCGAATTGCTTCATTCATCTCATGGTAACTGTTTCAGGAACGCCAAGCAAATTTGTGACTAAAATTATCGCACTGCTTCATGACATTCCTGAAAGTCCCGTGTATCAAAGAAGTATGTCCTACTTAGATCGACTCAAGGAACTAGCAGAACGGGATCATCAGGCTGAACAGGGCGGTGGAGAGGAGCGAATCGCTAAGCAGCATGCTGCAGGCAAGCTGACCGCGCGTGAGCGATTGGATTTATTACTCGACCCGGGCAGTTTTGTGGAACTCGACAAATTTGTCAGCCATCGCTGTACTGATTTCGATATGCAAGAACAGAAAGTTTTGGGAGATGGCGTGGTGACCGGCTATGGCACCATAGGTGGCCGGATCGTGTATCTTTTTTCGCAAGATTTTACGGTTTTTGGAGGAAGTCTCTCAGGCGCCCATGCCTCTAAAGTTTGTAAAATCATGGATCTTGCTGTCAAGACAGGCGCACCCGTGATTGGACTCAATGATTCTGGAGGGGCGCGAATTCAAGAAGGAGTCGAGAGCTTGGGGGGATATGCCGAGATTTTTTGGCGTAATGTTCAGGCAAGCGGGGTGATTCCGCAAATCAGCGTGATTTTGGGGCCTTGTGCGGGTGGCGCGGTTTATAGCCCGGCAATGACGGATTTCATTTTCATGGTTGAAAATACGTCCTACATGTTCGTGACAGGGCCTGAAGTGATCAAGACTGTTACGCACGAAGATGTAACCAAAGAGGCGTTGGGTGGGGCTGATACTCATGGTGAGCGAAGTGGCGTTGCCCACTTTGTGACGTCCAATGAGAGGACATGCCTCCAGACGGTTCGAAAATTAGTGGAATTCTTGCCTGAAAATAATCTAGGGGGGGCTTTGGTTCGCCCCGTGACGGATCCGATTGATCGCCCTTGCTTGGAAATCGCGAAAATTCTGCCAGATTCCTCAAATCAACCCTACGATATGAGGCACGTGATTCGGGATGTGGTGGATCATGGTGAGTATTTAGAGGTCCACGGGACTTACGCGCAGAACATCGTGGTGGCGTTTGCGAGACTGGGTGGAAAGACCGTCGGGATTGTTT
>JAHFAC010000060.1:5348-8799 GCA_023250755.1 Bacteriovoracaceae bacterium
ATATTGCTGCATCTTTGAAGGGGGCCCGATTTGTGCGCTTTTGTGACGCTTTCAATATCCCTCTCATCACGTTTGTGGATGTACCGGGTTTTTTGCCTGGGACCGCTCAAGAACATGGCGGTATTATCAAACATGGCGCGAAACTGCTTTATGCTTTTGCCGAGGCGACCGTTCCAAAGCTCGCCGTGATCACACGTAAAGCCTATGGTGGAGCCTACGATGTGATGTCTTCTAAGCACATCCGCGCTGATTTCAATTTCGCATATCCAACAGCAGAAATTGCGGTCATGGGACCGGAGGGGGCGATCAATATCCTCTATCGCAAAGAAATCGCTGAAGCGGAGAAGAAGGGGCAAGGAGCGGAGGAGCGTAAGCGCCTGACAGAGCTTTACAAGAGCATGTTTGCCAATCCTTATAAGGCAGCAGAGCTGGGTTATGTGGATGAGGTGATCGTACCTGAAGAGACGCGACGTCTTTTGGCCAATGGCCTGAAAGCTCTGGAGGGCAAGCGGGAGCGCGGACCATCGAGGAAGCACGGTAATATCCCGCTATGAATCGTTTACCGGTTTTGATCGCAAATCGAGGTGAGATTACGATTCGTATTGCTCGCACTTGCCGGGCACTCGGATTTCCGACCGTGGCGATCTATTCGGATGCGGATCGATTTGCCGAACATGCGAGATATTGTGATCAAGCGGTTTGGATTGGCAGCTCCGCTCCGAAAGAGAGTTATCTCAATGCTGAGAAGGTGGTTGCGGCTGCAAAGCAAACAGGCGCGAGATATGTGCATCCAGGTTATGGTTTTTTAAGCGAGCGGCCTCATTTTGTGGAGGCCTGTGAAAAGGCGGGATTGATTTTTGTCGGTCCGAGCGCAGAGAGTATGCGGCAAATGGGGGATAAAATCCAGGCGCGAGCTACGGTAGATGCGCTTGGGGTTTCTCGTGTTCCAGGGAGTAAAGGAGCGGTAGCGAACGGCGCTGAAGCGGCAAAAGTCGCTCAAAAAATTGGTTACCCGGTCTTGCTCAAAGCGGCGGCAGGGGGCGGTGGCAAAGGGATGCGTCGAGTGGATTCAGGCGCCGAAGTAGAGAGTGCATTTGAGGGGGCTTCCCGTGAGGCGCTCGGGGCGTTTGGGGATGGATCGATGTATGTTGAGAAATTGATTCTCGAGCCCCACCATGTTGAGATCCAAGTTTTTGGTGATGGAAAAGGGGGCGCGATTCACTTGGGAGAGCGCGAATGCTCAATCCAGCGCCGTCATCAGAAAGTTTGGGAAGAGACGCCTGCCCCGATTTTAGAAAAATTTCCAAAAACCCGGGAAGCAATGTTTCTTTCAGCACTGAAGATCACCCGTGGGGTGAAATATTCGGGGGCCGGCACTCTCGAGTTCATCGTAGATGAAAAAGGAAATTATTATTTTCTTGAAATGAATACACGTCTTCAAGTGGAGCATCCAGTGACCGAATGGGTGACGGGCACCGATCTGGTGGCGATGCAATTGCTTTTGGCCGCAGGGGAGTTTGAATTACCATCGATTCCCGAACGGCGCGGCAGCGCGATTGAGGTCAGGTTGTATGCAGAAGATCCCCACACATTTTTACCGGCTCCGGGAAAAATTGGGCTGATTCAATTTCCTTCCGGTGCATTTGTGCGTTCGGATACTTCTTTCAGCGCAGCAGGAGAGGTCTCCGTCCATTATGACCCCATGATTGCCAAGATTTCGATTTGGGGCCGGACCCGTGAGGAGGCGATGGAGCGACTTCGAGTCGCTCTTGACGAAACGCGGGTAGAGCCTCCACGGTCGACTGATGGTTTGCAGGTAGGGTCTTTGAGGACAAATCTCACATTTTTGAGGCGCTTGGTGCGCCATGAGCGCGTGCGTTCTGGAGATACGACGACGGATTTGATTGAAAAGAGCCCCGAATTGACCGTGCCCCTAGAGGTCCAAGTAACGCGAGAAATGGCAATTGCCTTGGCTCTTCAGCACTTCGTCCAGGTTTCTGAAATAGGTTCTAAAATACAAAATCTGGAGGGAATACGTTCTTCTTGGTCTCTACGGGCGCTCGAAGAGGGGTTGCGCTCATGAGTGGGCTTTCTGTCAAGATTGCGAACTGGCAAATCGCATTTACGACAGTGCCCAGAGGAAATGAGGGGAGTGCGTTTTTTAGGCTCTCTGACGGTGAGCAAATTGAGGTGCATTGGCGCAAAGATGGCCATGGAATTTGGATAGAGCTTCCTCACGGGACTTATGGTTTTGATATCTGCCGAGAATTTTCGGATGAGGGGAGCAGCCAATACCGAATTTCAAGACGAGGTGGATCAGAGTTTTGTACCGGCGCTACAGTTTTGCGCGCTGGCGAGGAGAGCTTAAATTCGGTTGGTGGACACAAGAAAAAAGGAACTCGACTTCGTTCTCAAATGCCAGGCAAGATCGTCAAGGTTTTGGTCAAAGAAGGGGACTTAGTCGAAAAAGATCAGTCCCTGATGGTGATTGAGGCCATGAAAATGGAAAATCAGATTCGTGCGCCTGGTTCGGGAACTGTAAAAAAGATTTCTGTTTCACAAGGTCAGACAGTCGAAAGCGGCGCGGATTTATTGTTCCTGGAATAAAGATTTGAGGATGAAGAAATTAGAGGACAGAAGAATGGCGGATCTCTTATGAAAAATGAGCAGTTCATTACGCGATCGGGACTCCCGGTCCGTGAGGCTTACTGGCCCGAGGAGATGCCCGCTGAATTTGCCCACGACAAAACCACCCGAGCCTACTTGGGTGAACCAGGGCAGTTTCCGTTTACTCGCGGAGTCCAAAAGGACATGTATCGCGGTCGTCATTGGACCATGCGCCAGTATGCGGGTTTTGGAACGGCAGAAGAGTCCAATCGTCGTTATCATTATCTGCTTTCTCAAGGCACGACGGGCCTTTCTGTCGCTTTCGATTTACCTACTCAGCTGGGATATGATCCGGACCACCCGAGATCTAAAGGAGAGGTAGGTAAGGTCGGGGTTTCCATTTCTTCCATCGAAGACATGCGTACGCTTTTCAAGGGAATTGATTTTTCCAAGATTTCGACATCCATGACCATTAATGCGACCGCAGCGACGTTATTGGCTTTTTATGTCGCGGTGGCTGAGGAGCAGGGAGTGTCGCTTAAGGAGTTGCGTGGGACCGTCCAAAACGATGTTTTGAAAGAATACGTCGCCCGTGGCAATTATATTTATCCCCCCGCAGGAGCGCTCAGGATTACCACCGATATGTTTGCGTGGTGCTCAGAGCAAGTGCCCAAGTGGAATCCAATCAGCATTTCTGGCTATCATATTCGGGAGGCGGGTTCGGCGGCAGTGCAAGAGCTTGCATTTACCTTTGCCAATGCGATCACTTATGTGGAGGCGGCGATCAAGCGAGGGCTTTCAGTCGACCAGTTTGCAGGTCAATTGTCGTTTTTTTTCAACGTTC
>JAHFAC010000061.1 GCA_023250755.1 Bacteriovoracaceae bacterium
CATATACAGGGCAGATCAAGTTGGTTTTAGATCGATTAGACGAGAAATCTCTGGTGGTTGATACGAGCTCAGTTTGGCTTCCTTTCTTGAAAGGAACAGTTGAAGGCAAGGTGAAATCTGCAATTGCAGATGCCAATCTCAACTTGAAGAAGAAAGAAATCATAATTGTCGAGAACTTGCCTGTGCCATCCGGACTGCTTGGGCTTTCTCTCAAACTTAAGGACGTTCAGTCCGAACCGAAGGGTCACCTTGTTTTATTTTTGGAGTACGCACTATGAAAAATAATTGGATTGGATATTTAATTGGAATTTTTGTTTTGAGCAGCTCTTTTTCAGGGAGCGCACGAGCCGATGAGGGGACTGGGGTGCCGGTCAGCGCGATCGAGCTGACCGGCTTAGGGGCATATGCCGGGCGCAAACTGAGTGTATTTTACGTGAGTGGCCGGGAGTCGGTGATCGGCACGGGAGGCCAGACTCTGCGAGTGAGTGTCATACACTGTGCACCGACAGTGCTCTCAATGAGTGGCGCGGGGGAAGTGCTGATTCCTGCAGTCAGGGTAGAGCGAGCAGGACTATTTGATGCGCTTAATTTTGTGGTTTTCGTAGTACACCGACCTGGTCAAGAGCAGGTGTTTCTCAAAAACCCAGATGGAACACGTCCCCGGGATCCTCGTATTTCGTTAGCCAGCCCAGCGGAGTCCATTTCAGCAGAAGTATGGAGCTACGAGAAAATGTATTTTGTAAGCCTGACCAAGCTCAATCAACTTAGGTTGGATCAGGGAGAGCGTGAGACGGTTGTGGTGAACTTGTCAAAGTGATCAAGCCAGTATCTAGGATTCCACTATGGGTAGTCGTGCTCGGTTTCTTTGGCTAACCCTTTAGAGTGCGCCCGGCGAGGTTCGAACTCACGACCTTCAGCTCCGGAGGCTGACGCTCTATCCAGCTGAGCTACGGGCGCAGATAAATTTTAAAAAAACCAATAGAAAAACTAAGGGGCTGTATCAAACTCCAAAAGGACCAAGGATAGTCTTAGCCCGATTTGGAGCAGCGTGCAACTCCTGGCTATCGGTCTTTTCGGGGTCCAAAGAGCGCAGTTCCTACGCGGACGTGCGTGGCCCCTGCTTGAATGGCTAATTCAAAATCATCACTCATCCCCATAGAAAGGGCATCTTGGGTAAAGGGTCGGCATTGCTTCTCGAGTTCGCGCAGGCTCTGAAAGGCCCCACTCATCCGTTCGCGTGTCCCAGGCTTAGGGATGCTCATGAGCCCCATGAGTTGGAGTTTGGGATTGTGTG
Organism: Bacteriovoracaceae bacterium; assembly: GCA_023250755.1. Classification (GTDB taxonomy): domain Bacteria; phylum Bdellovibrionota; class UBA1018; order UBA1018; family UBA1018; genus JAHFAC01. Next base: position 1,295 of record JAHFAC010000061.1, read on the forward strand.
ACAAGGCTTCAGCAAATTTCGGTGTGTTTTCTGGAAAAATTCCACTTTTTGTAGATTCTCGGTCAAGATTTACTTCAATGAACACAGGAAGAGATCCGTCTCTGCCCGCAATCTCCCAGCGCTTAGACAGCTCTTCGCCCACTCGTAGCGAGTCGATAGAGTGCACAGAATCAACCCATGGAACAAGGGCCTTTATTTTATTACTTTGCAGATGGCCAATGAAGTGCCAGCGAATGCCTGTGCAGCCTCGCTTTTCAAGTTGACCTGCCTTCTCTACTAGTTCTTGTACATAGTTTTCGCCAAAATCTCTTTGCCCTAGATTGTAAAGTTCTTCTATTTTTTCGAGAGGGTGAGTTTTGCTTACAGCAATGAGTGTGACGTCCCCTTCCCTTTTTAAGGCAGCTTGTTGAACTTGATCTATAACTTTCTGGTATCGCTCAGTCAGGGAGAGCGTCATTCTATTTTCTCTCTATTTTTTCTGAGGATTTTCTCGGATATTTCCAAATTGAAATGCCAAATCGTTCTTCTAAGTCAGTCAAGAGCTGCGCCATGGGTAGGCCGACGACGTTGGTGTAACTTCCATTGATCCGTTCGATCAAAGCCATTCCCACTCCCTGTGCAGCGTATGCACCCGCCTTATCCATTGGCTCACCTGTTTTGATGTAGCTACGGATAGCGTCATCGGAGAGCGCTCGCATTTTTACATGGGACGAGACGACTCTCACATGAGGGGTTCCATCCGGAAAGGGCAAAAGGCAGTAGGCGGTCAAAACGGTATGTGTTTTTCCGTTCAGCTTTTTGAGCATTCGAAAGGCGTCGCCTTTATTTTTGGGTTTTCCGAGAACAGTGTGCTCATCAGGAGCAATGACGATGGTATCTGCAGCGATAATGAGGTTCATCTCATTTGCAGAGATGTGCTTAGGATGATTGAGGGTAGCAGCCCATGCTTTTTCACTTGCGAGTCGGCTGACGAGGCTGTGAGGGGCTTCGCCTGATTTTCTTATTTCCGCAATTTCTGGAGCAGCTTTCTTGAAAAAAAGCCCTACCTGTCGCATTAACTCGATTCGACGAGGAGAGGTGGATGCAAGGATGAGGGCGGGGGGGCGAGTTCGTTTTTTCATGCACCGCATTGGATACTTCAAAAATAAAATTGGGTCGACATGAATCTGAATTGATCCCGAAATTCGCGAAAATTCGAGGTTCTCATGAAAAAGACGGTCACCTCAGTGCGAACACGTGATTCGCTCACGAAAAAAAGACTCCCTCCTGAGCGAAAAACGGTGCCAAGACCGATCCCGGCACCAGCTATCGAGGTTCTTACTTTGTATTCTTCTTCGACGTAGATTTTTGAAATAAAATTGAGAAGACGGGCTTTATCCAAGCTGCCAAAGAGATCAACCGCAGTGATAGCCGCGTACCGGCCGTCAAATCCCACGTGCATTTCAACCGCATGCTGGTCTTGAAGGTCGATTTTGGTAGAACGTGAGGTGGTTGCCAAGACTTGCTTTCCTAACTCATCGACAGGGGCATCGAAGATGGCGTTCATCAAAAGTTCATCCACAGCATTGGCAATGGTAGTGGCCATTCGGCTTTGGAATTTTGCTGCTAAAAGGAAATTTTTGATAGCTTCGACACCATCTTGCTTCTGTGTGGAAACTTGAAATTTCACAGTCTGGATTTTTGTCCCTTCTTTAAGAAGGAATTTCGGGCCGAAGGCGCGCTCTTGAATCGACGCTTTCACGATTTTTCCGTAATGCTGGCCAGCCTCTTTGGGGTCACCATAGTTTCTGACGATAAAATTACCGAAAAGCGGACTTTGGATCAGGTAAGGGACTCTTTCTAGGTCATCTGAACTGATGAAATGCGTTGTATTCGCATTGATTTTCTCTGAGAACAGGCCAATCGAGCTTTGAATGGCGTTTTCGAGCGCATGATAGTGTTCTTCACTGGATGTATCAGCAAAGATGACGGTAGCCCCCTCGTTGACGAGAATTTCTGCCCCTTCTTTTGGATTGGATACGGTTTGGAGCGTTAGCCCGGCAGTGATGGCAACTTGCTGGGCAAAGGCCTGATCCTCAGGGCGCTGTGAAATGAGCAGTAGGGATTTACTCAATGTTCCTCATTCATTGCGGACCAAAAAAGCAAAATATTCTTCTGGAATGTCATCAAAAGCAGCTTTTCCGGCACATTTTGAGCATTTTAGTTCTGGGAGATTCAATTCAATTTTTTTGAGGTCTTCGCATTTAAAGAGACCGACCAGTTCTGATTTGCAGGTGGTGCAAGAAAAAGGCACGTAGATAGACTCGACTTCTCCCCCGCAAGTAAAATTTGAAATTAGGTTGATTTGCTGGACGATTGCCGTGGAACACTCAATGAATTTGAGTTTTGATCCCTTGGATTGGGCTGTTTGAAAGTATTTGATCCAGGCTTTGACCCCAACTGAGTTAATTCGTGGCACTTCTTTGCAATTGACATGGAGTTCCGGAGGCGGAGAGCCAATCAATTGGTCAAAATTGACGCTTTCTTCGATAGAACCCGTGAGTCGGACCAGTAAAACGTTGCCTTTTTGCTCTTTAATGACATTTACCACAGGCACCTCATCCAATTTGTTGAATTTAGTAAGAATTTTAGTGAAAATATTGAAATGGAGCAACAGCAATTTAAAGTTCGTTTTTCGGTAACGACCAAACTCCTTTTGAGTGTGGTTTTACTGCTGGTCATTATCATTGCATTTTTGAATCTATCGACCATTTTCTTGGTGACGGAGGATAAGCTCGCCTACACGTACCAGGCGCAGTCCACCGAGACTGTGCTGGTCAGTCGAGAGTTTCTCAATATGGGAAAACGCTCCTTAGATACGCTCCGACTCAGCCTGGCTTCATTTGATCCTTTGAAAGCAGTTAACGCTCAGCAAAAAGCTGGGCTTGATTCGATTATCGGTAATCAGACGGATGTTCTGGCAGTTCAAGCCGGATTGCTCCTGACGCATTCGGGAGAGGTCAAAATTTTGACGGAAACGCGTAAGTCAGACACCTTAAAAGAGCTTGAAATCGATGCCGATGACCTCAAAGTTTCTTCAGAGTTGATGAAAGTGATGGCACCACAGCTTCTCAAGCAATCTTTTACGTTTCTCAATGTTTCAAAGCCAGGGAGGCCCCCCCTCTTGGGAATCGCTCTGGCGGATTTGAAACTTAAAAATCTTCAATCAGGGATGCCGATTGCCATCGCATATGTTTCACTTAAGCAGTTTGGCCTAGAAGCCAAGGCATCGCATATGACGATTGCCGATCGAGAGGGATGGGTTCTCTTTGATAGTGATCCGACTGTTTTCTTCAACAAAAAAAATATTTTAGATGATCCTCTGTATTCAACAGCAGTCGCCAACCAGCTTTCCACGGGTGCATTAGAGTACGATTTTCAGGGAACAAAATTTATTGGTAGTTATGTTCGGCCGGGCCTTGATCTGATTGTTTTGACCCGTGTTGAGTGGCGAGTGGCGATGAAGGCGACCTATGCGCTTGCAGAGCGTTATTTGTTATTGGGATTAATGGCTCTTGCTGCCGCGATTGTTTTTGCGATCTTATTCGCTAAAATGCTGACTGCGCCGATCAATCGTCTCTATCAAGCGACCAAAGAAGTCGCGGGTGGAAATTTTAACATTGCTCTTAAAAGTAAAGCGAAAGATGAAATCGGAGCTCTGTCGGATTCGTTTGTCATGATGTCCAAAAAAATCCAAGAACTCATTCAAGAGAGTATCAGAAAAGTGCATTTGGAAAATGAATTGGCAATCGCATCGACCGTTCAACAAACGTTGATTCCCCCCCCAAGCTATAGAAATGACTTTGTTCATATTCATAGTGTGTATAAATCCGCTGATCAATGCGGTGGAGATTGGTGGGGTTTTTTTGGCGCCAAAGATAAGATGGCTTTTATGATCGCCGATGCTACGGGGCACGGGTTACCAAGTGCTTTGATTACAGCTTCGGCTAGGAGTTGTTTTAGTGTATTGCATAAGTTGGCGCAGGAAGATCCAGAGTTCAGCTTTTCACCCGGCGCAATGCTTGCTTATGCGAATCGGGTTGTTTTTGATGCCGCATCTGGAAAAATAATGATGACTTTTTTCGCTGGAGTCATTGATTTCAGCAGCAAAACCTTTACTTTTGCGAACGCAGGCCATAACCCACCTTGGTTGTTTAAAAAACAAGAGGGGCGTTACGCTTTAAAAAGCCTGGTTGCCCAGGGTCAGCGTCTGGGCGAGGCGTTTGATGTGCCTCCATACGAAGAAAAATCAATCGACATTACACCCGATGATATTTTATTCATGTATACAGACGGTGTGCTTGAGGGAACGAATGCCACTGGCGAGATGTATGGAAAAACTCGTGTTCGCAAAGTCGTTGAGGCACACGTAGGAAGTGGGCCACAGGGCTTGGTGGAGTCATTAACAAAAGAATTTCTTGTTCATAACGGAGAAAAACCCCTGGATGATGACGTCACCCTCGCTGCAGCAAGGTTTCTTTCACCAGAGGTGTCGACTCATGGTCCAGAAAATACTGCGGCAATGACATGAAGAGTGATTTTAAATTTAAACTCTGGGAGCTAGTAAGCTTATTCTTTGCCATCTTTCTTTTTGTGGCGGCATTTTTTTTATATTTCAGTGGGATATCCCTGCGTAAATATCTCCTTGGATGGAAAGAGGATGTGGGTACAGAGCAGGTCGGAAAGTTAGAAGATTTAAGCGGTGGAATCCGTCGCCAGCTTGGCACTGCGATGGAATTTCAGTCTATTAAGAAAGATACCACTCTCTATAACTTTGACACTTTAGTTACGAATGCCGGAAGTTCTGCCACCCTGACTTTGGATGGTGGGGGTTCTATTCAAATGGGACCGAGCACCATGTTGAGGCTGAGTTTTGAGACTAAACTCTCACTCCAGGGAATTTCGCGTGCAGCAACTGTAGAGGTTGTCGCTGGTAGTGTGAGTGGTCAAGCCAAAGCGATGGCAATTGCATTAAAAACGCGTGACCAAGTGATTGAATTGGGCAAGCAAGAAAAATCAGAAAAAATTGAAGTGGCTGCAGCTCCTTTCGTCAAACCGTCACCTGCGCCGGCTCTGGTGGCAAAGCCGATGGTCTTTTTAAGTCCCGCCCCAAGTCCCAGTCCGTCTCCAAATCCATCGCCTAGCCCCAGTGCCAGTCCGTCTCCAAATCCATCGCCTAGCCCCAGTGTCAGTCCGTCTCCAAGTCCATCACCCAGCCCCAGTCCCAGTCCATCTCCAAGTCCCATTCCGAGTCCAGTGGTGGTCCGTGTGCGAGTTCTCAGTCCAAAAATGGGAGATCATTTGAAGATCAATGCACACAACCCATCTCCCGAAAAAACGGTGTCTTTGGAGTGGGAAGTGACACCCGAGAACACAGAACTCCTCGTGGTTTTAGAGAAAAAGAATTCGGATTCATCAGCAGGTGTGGCGAATTGGAGTGAAATTCTGAAAAAGAAAGTGAGTAATCAAGAAAGAGGTCATGGAAAAACAATCATTACCTTAAATTCTCCCGGTGAATACCGAGCTGAATGGCGAAATTCACAAGGGGAGCCATTTTCTCCACGACCCGTTGTGACTCAGTTCAACTTGGATCCAGAATTTGAAGGGATTGATGTTCTACCTCATTTGGTAGGCGGGCAACAAACGGACACCAATCGCTACCAGGGTGAGCAGCTTAAGCAATTTGATATTTCTTTGCAGTGGAAGGCTTACGCTGGAGCCAAAGAATACACCGTTCGACTTTTTGATTCAGTCCAAACCAAGAAAGTGTTGCTCGAGCGGACTGTTCAAAACACTGAATTTTCGTTCAATAAGGAAAAAATATTTGCAGGGAAGATGTCTTATGTGATTTTCAGTCATTTACCATCTGGCTTTGTGGTCACCTCCGCTCCACAGTCTTTTATTTTCAGTTTCCTTGCTCCTGCATTGGTGTTGCCAGTGGATAAAGCAGTGGTTCTCAAGCGAGATGCACCCGATGAAGCCAAAACGGTGCTCATGACTTGGCAGAAGACGAATTTCACGCAGCTTTATGAATTTCAATTGGCTAAGGACTCTGAGTTCAAGGCGATCGTTGCACAGCAAAAGACCAAGGAGAATTTCTTCGTTCTTCAAGTGCCTGGATTTGGGCAATATTGGTGGCGAGTTCGAAGTGTCTCTGGCGGAACTTCTAGCCCCTTCAGCAAGCCCAATCAGTTTGAAATGAAGGTGAAGTGAGTTTAGCGCGGTTTCGGCGGTTGATCATTTTTGTCTTGGAGGGTGTTTCGATCGTTTTCTTGATGAGCGTCTTTCCCTTCAAGGCCACGCTTGAAGGCACCCAAGCCTTTGCCTAGGGCATGGCCTAGCTCAGGCAGCCGACGATGCCCAAACAAAAGTACAATGACTGTAAGAATCATCAAATGACCTAAGCTGAGTCCAAACATGAGAATTTATTATCACGGTTGATTAGCCTTTTGAAGGCAATACTTGAGTACGTAGGGTGGCTGGGTTACAACGGACCGAATCATTTAGAGGGGAAGCTATGGCTGCACAGGAGTTTCAGTGTGAAGTAAAATCGATCCGGATGCTCACACCCACGGTTTTTGAGTTGGCTTTTCAGACCAACCGGCCTTTTGAATTTATCGGAGGACAGTTTGCGAGCATTGTGATTCCGGGCGCAGGTCCTAAGGGCCGGGATTTGCGAAGGGCTTATTCGATTGCATCCACTCCAGGGGGTTCACCGGTTGAGCTCTGTATTAAGCGGGTTGAGTCTGGTCCTGGGAGTCAATATCTTTATGCTCTCAAACCGGGTCAAGTGTTTCGCGCCTTTGCCCCTTATGGTGATTTTATTTATAAAAAACGATCTGGCCGGCGAGTTTGTTTTATTGCAACGGGTACCGGCGTGGCTCCGTTTCGTTCGATCACTCAGTCCAAGGATTTTCAGGCTTCTCTTCCAATCAGCACGCTCTGTCTTTTCGGCGTTCGAGAGGAATCTGAGCTTTTGTACATGGATGACTTTGCAAAGCTACCTTTTGTTACATGGGTCCCCATGCTTTCTCAGCCCAGAACAGAAAATTGGAATGGGAGACTGGGTCGAGTTACGAATTACCTGCGTGAACAAGGCGCGAAATTTCCTTGGTTAGAGACGGATTATTATCTCTGCGGAAGTGGTGCCATGATCGATGAAGTCAAATTAATTTTAATGGGTAAAGGGGTGACGAAGGATTCTATTCATCAGGAGATTTATTATAAACCAGCAAAAGCGGACGGTTCTGAAAAAGTGTGACGTTTTAAATCTCCGAAACCATCGGATAAAGGATCACTAGCATCCAAAGCAGCATCAAAAATAGAATGCAAAAGGCCAGTATCCAGGCTTTAAAAAAAGTGCGGTTCAATGGAATGATCGAATACCAAGATCGAAA
>JAHFAC010000062.1 GCA_023250755.1 Bacteriovoracaceae bacterium
GCTTGCCGGTAATTCCCTCTCTCAAGCTCACAGACCGTGGGTTGGTCGATGTGGATTCCTTTCGCCTGATCGGAGTGCGGGCGGATTGAAGCGCTAAATTCGTTTCTCTCGTTTAATGAAGCGGACGAAATTCCACAAAAACAAGGGGAGCGCTCGTAGTTTGTCTATCCAATGTACACGGTAAAGTTCAAAGAATTTCCTGAAAGTAGCGTATTGGTATTCTGTGTAAGGAAACCACCACAACGATTTAAAAACAGTAAATCGAAATCTGGGTTTATGAATATGTCGGACATTTACAAACTCATAAAGCCCTTCGGCCGAATGTTTTCTACCGAAACCACTCTCTTTCACCCCTCCCCATGGGGTTTCAGAAAGTCCGGCGGTGTAAGTCACCTCGTTGATGGTCACTGTGCCCACTTCTAACTGACGAGCGATCCAGTCACCCTGAGCCAAATCGCGTGTAATGATGCTAGCGAGGAGGCCATAACGACTGTGATTTGTTTTTTCAATGGCCTCGTGAACGGATTTGAATGTTGTCAGGGCGATGATAGGACCAAAGGTTTCTTCAGTATAAACGTCAAGGGATTCAATACCAGGCCCAGTGACTAGGGTAGGCTTGAGAAAAGTGCGGTCGGGTGAAAAATCCCCACCCGCAACAAAAGTAGCGCCCTTTTCTCGTGCAGCAGAGAGGTGTCGCTCATAAACGGTTTTTTGTTTCTCAAAAGCGATTGCGCCCAGATCATTGTTTCGCAGGGACGAAGGGCCTTGCCTGAGCTGGCCCAGCTTTTCTTTAAGCAAAGCGGTGAACAAATCAGCAACGCTTTCGTGTACTAAAATTCTTTCAACAGAAGCACAAACCTGTCCGGAGTTGCTGTAGCCGCCCCAAAGCGCAGCGCTCGAAGCGAAGTCAAGATCCGCGTCGGGCATGACGATCATCGCGTCTTTTCCGCCCAGTTCTAAGGTAACCGGGATTAGGTATTCAGCAGCGGCGGACATGATTTTTTTACCGGTGGGAACGCTTCCTGTAAAAAAGATTTTATTCGGTTTTTGATGGATCATTGCAGCGCCAAGCGAGCCATCACCAATCACTGTTTGAAGGAGATGGGGCGGCAATCCCGCCTCGTCTGCCAGTTCTTGAATTTTAAGCCCGGTCAAAGGCGTCACTTCGCTTGGTTTGAAAACAACGGCGTTGCCCGCCAAAAGAGCCATGGCAATTTCGCCAAAAGGGAGGAGAAAAGGATAGTTCCAAGGCGAAATGACGGCAACAACGCCCAAAGGCCAGTAATTAAGAGAGCTGGTGCGATGTTTGAGAAGTGACATTGGGATGCGCCGGTCTTGCAAAAGGAGGGGGCCTTGCTTTGCAAAATACGTAATGAGGTCGACCGAGGGCAGAAGTTCGTTGGCCATGGCCTCAAAATGGGGCTTGCCGTTTTCTTGCGAAATGAGATCGGCGATGGTGTCCACGCGATTGATGATGGTTTCACGAAGACGAATGAGACGCGCCGCTCTCTCTCGAGGTCGGAGTGCTCCCCATGCACGTTGTGCAGCATGAGCCTGAGTAAAAATTCGGGGCAGTTCATCGGGCGAAGTCATTTCGATCTCCCGAAGGAGTTCGCCTGTTGCTGGGTTCTTGGATTGGAGCGTTGCCATAAGCACTTTAACAGTACTGACTTAGTGAGGCTCTGTCCAGAGGTTGCGTAGCGAGATATTAAGGAGGATAGTTAAGAGAGGATGAGGCGACAACGATTTACAAAAGAGCCAGAGTTAACCCCGAATGCTCGAGTTGTTCTTGAAAAGAGATATCTCAAAAAGGATGAACAAGGCCGAATCCAAGAAACGCCGCGGCAACTCTTTGAGAGAGTTGCTTGTGCGATTGCCGAGGCGGGAGCCAAGGGGAATTCTCAATCCAGCGCCTTGTGGGCGGAGCGATTTTTTGAGCTTATGGTGAGTCGGCGCTTTCTTCCGAACAGCCCGACCCTCATGAATGCAGGCAAAAAAAGAGCGCAGCTTTCAGCCTGTTTTGTTTTGCCCGTAGAGGACTCATTAGAGGGAATTTTTGAGACGCTCAAGCAAGCGGCAAAGATTCATCAGTCCGGAGGAGGAACGGGATTCTCCTTCTCAAGCTTGCGGGGTCGGGGCAGTGTCGTTCGCTCGACTCATGGTGTGGCCTCAGGCCCTGTTTCGTTCATGCAGATTTATGATCAAGCCACCGAGACGATCAAACAAGGTGGAACGCGACGAGGCGCAAACATGGGCGTACTTCGAGTGGATCATCCTGATATTTTTGAGTTCATTCGATCTAAGCAGCAACAGGGTGGCCCACAGGGGAGCCAAAAGAGTAACCAAAAGAGTAAATTGACCAATTTTAATATTTCTATCGGAGTGACTAATGAATTCATGAATGCAGTGGGCGCCAATGAGAAATTCACATTAAGAGATCCACAAACCAAAAACCCCACTCGACAAGTCCAGGCAAAAGAACTTTTTGCAGTGGCGGTTCACTCTGCGTGGGAGACGGGAGACCCAGGCTTGGTATTTTTAGACCGAATTAATTTATTTAATCCCACGCCAAGGGCTGGAGGGATTGAAAGCACAAATCCCTGCGGAGAGCAGCCCTTGCTTGCCTATGAGTCTTGTAATCTTGGGTCTTTGAATTTGGGGATGTATTGGAAAAATGGGGCATTTGACTGGAATCTCCTGCGCCAAGACGTGTACTGGAGCGTTCGATTTTTAGATCATGTGATTGATGCAAATGAATTTCCTGTCGTTGCTTCAGCACGGGTGACGCGGAAAAATCGTAAGATCGGGCTCGGTGTGATGGGTTTTGCGGATGTACTTCTGATGATGGGACTCGCCTATGAGGGTCAAGGTGCTCGTGATTTCGGAGAGAAAGTTATGAGTTTTATTGATCGAGAAGCCAAGCGAGCCTCTTCGGTGCTTGCAAGGGAGCGGGGTCCTTTTCCGAATTGGAAGGGTTCTTTGTGGCAGCGGCTCGGCTTTCCACCCCTGCGGAATGCGACAGTGAGTACGGTGGCCCCAACCGGCACGATTAGCATGATTGCAGGGTGTTCAAGCGGGATTGAACCTGTTTTTTCCGCAGCGTATTATAAAAATGTCTTGGGTGGAGAAAAGCTTTTAGAGGTTCATCCTGCCGCGGCAGAAAAGGCCTGGAGCCCAGCACATAAAATCTCAGTCGAAGCGCATGTGGCCATGCAGGCTGTTTTTCAAAGAAGCTCGGACAGCGCTGTTTCAAAAACTGTGAACTTGCCTGAGAATGCCTCGCCGGACGAAGTGGCCCGCGCGTATCTTCTTGCTTTTGAGTTGGGCTGCAAAGGTATCACTGTATTTCGCGATAAAAGCCGTGAAACACAAGTCCTTGAGTCGGTCGACACTTGCCTGGATTGTTGATTATACGGATAACCAACAACACAGTCGTTGATTATCCGGACATGGAGTATATTTTTGAACTTAATTTAATGGATCGATGTTTTGATTCCCCCTTTTCATTCCCGCAACTTTGGATTACAGACTTCTGAGGATGCGGGTGTAGCTCAGTTGGCTAGAGCGCGAGCTTCCCAAGCTCGAGGTCGAGGGTTCGAGACCCTTCGCCCGCTCCATTGTTAAAAGGGTCCGAGTTGACCTTTCAATGAAATTTATATAATCCCATCGAACTAATGGAATCGTTAAATTCTTCGGATGTTCTTTGGGATGTCATTATTATTGGAGGGGGGCATGCGGGCTGCGAAGCGGCGGTAGCGAGTGCCAAAATGGGCTGCCGAACGGCGCTGGTGACCCTCAATCCCGAACGAATTGGATTCATGTCTTGCAACCCCGCCATGGGAGGTTTGGCTAAAGGGCAACTTGTAAAAGAAATTGATGCTCTCGGTGGGGTGATGGGCATCAATACAGATAAAACAGCCATTCAATATCGGCGCTTGAACTCGAGTAAAGGCCCCGCGGTTCGCTCGTCTCGTGCCCAGTGCGATAAAGCGCTTTATGCACAGCGAATGCAGGAGTTTTTAGCGAGTCAACCCAACCTGATCGTACTTTCAACAGAAGTGACAGAGCTTTTACTCAATAAAAACAGCATAAAAGGAGTGCGCATGCGGGATGGTTCTGAACTCCATGCGCGCGCTGTAGTGATTACTTCAGGCACTTTTTTGCGGGCCGTGATGCATACGGGGTTTGATCAGACTGAAGGGGGCCGAGCGGGAGACATTGCCGCACAGGGATTGAGTAAAAGTATTTCAGACTTGGGCTTTAAACTGAGTCGCCTGAAGACGGGGACTCCCCCACGGCTTCATCGACGAAGCATTGATTTTAGTCGGACCACTCCCCAGCCGGGTGATGATAAGCCGATTCCCTTTTCATTTTATTTCAGACAAAAACAGTTTCCTATTCTGCCTCAAATCGAGTGTTTTATTACTTATACAAACCCACAAGCACATGAAATTATTGAGAAAAACTTTGATCGCTCCCCTATGTATACGGGCGTGATACAAGGGATAGGACCTCGTTATTGTCCTTCTATAGAGGATAAGGTGAAAAGATTTGCTTCTAGAGACCGGCATCAACTCTTTTTAGAGCCCGAAGGACTCCTAGCAGACGAAATCTATGTCAATGGAATTTCAACCAGTTTGCCTCGGGATGTTCAAGAGCAATTTGTGCGGGTGATTCCAGGATTAGAGAGGGCTGAGTTCATTCGTTACGGCTATGCGGTTGAGTACGATTGCATTGATGCAAGGCAGTTAAAGTCGACTCTCGAATCTAAAGACATCTCCGGACTTTTCTTTGCTGGGCAAGTAAATGGGACGTCAGGGTATGAAGAAGCGGGCGCACAAGGGCTCATCGCTGGAATTAATGCCGCTCAAGGCGTTTTGGACCGAGAGCCATTTATTCTCTCACGCTTGGATGGATATATAGGCGTTTTAGTAGATGACCTTGTGCTCAAGGGCGCGGATGAGCCTTACCGAATGTTTACATCACGAGCTGAATATCGATTATTACTGCGTGAAGATAATGCGGATCTGAGATTAAGTGAGATGGGACACCATCTGGGCCTTTTGGCAGACGAGGAGTATCGCCAATTTGAGCAGAAACGAGAAGCGATTACTCGCGGAAGACAAAATTTAAGAGAATTTTACTTCATGCCCAGCGAAAAAACGAGCTTATGGCTGACTTCACGAGGCTGGAGTCCTTTAAAAGACCGGATTTCGGCAGAAGCCCTACTCCGTCGTCCTGAAATTGGCATGTCTGAACTGGGTGAACTCGGATTTTCATTGAGCAATCCCTCGCCTGAGGTGGCTGAACAGATCGAAATTCAGGTCAAATATGAGGGATATATTCAAAGAGATTTGGATTTATTGGCAGGTGTAAGAAAAAGTGAGCAGACAAAAATCCCATCTGAATTCAATTATGACGACGTTTTTGGATTATCTAATGAAATTAAAGGAAGATTTAAGTCCGTGCGCCCAGAAACGATTGGACAGGCGGGCCGTCTGCCCGGAATCACGCCAGCAGCGGTAGCAAATCTCATGATTTTTTTAAAAATGCGAGAAACGCAAGAGATTGAGAGGAAAAAGAGTCTTAAAGTCCCCTTGTCACCCGGTATTTTATGAAATCGGAAGAATTTCACGATCTCCTACAAAAAAAACTTAAACAAGAACCCCCTGCCGTCATTAACGGGCTCATTTATTTTAGGGAACTCGTCTTAAAAGAAAACGAAAACCAAAATCTAACACGCTTAACTTCACCCAAAGATTTCTTTGAGGGCCACCTTTTAGATGTTTTAGAACTCAACCCGCTTTTGGAACTAAAATTTCCAGCGCTTGATCTGGGCTCTGGGGCGGGTGTGCCCGGATTACTCAGCGCTATTTTGAAGAAACGCCACTGGATTCTATGTGATTCCGAGATAAAAAAGGCAGAATTTCTTAAAAAAGCGATTCAAAAGCTGAGTATTCAAGACGTGGAGGTATTTGCGGGACGTGGCGAAGATTTCTTAAAAAAGCACACCGTCGAGACTGTTGTTTCGCGTGCGGTAGGTTCGGTTCAAAAAATTTATAGTTGGATCCGAAAATGTTCCACGTGGAACATTTTAATTCTTTTCAAAGGACCGAACTGGGAAAAAGAATGGCAAGAGTTTCAATCCTGTGCATGGAGAAAAGAGCTCAAACTAATGAGGTGTCACGAATATTTTGTAGGAGATGAAAAGAAGCGACGGCGCATTGTCTGTTTAAAGCGGATATAGAATTGTTCCACGTGGAACAATTCTGAGTAGCCTTAAGAAAAAAATTAAAATATTTCTTGATCCCCTGGATATTCGCGCGTAGCCTTAGAGTTAAGCCGCACCTGTCGGCAGAAAGCTTTTAAAACTTGAATACCCACACCAACCACATCACGCGAGATAGCGGGGGCGCCCATAAAAAGGCGCCCCCCCATGGTTCAATGGTTCATTGGTGGGTACGGAGCTGATTGGGGGAAGCATGAGCCAAGCGGCAGATCCATTGGTAGAGCAAAAGAGGGATGATCAAAGAGAAGACCAAAGGGATGGTCAGAGATATGGCCAAAGATATGGAAAGATCATCGCCCTTACCAATCAAAAGGGGGGCGTTGGTAAAACTACCACCACAGTAAACTTAGCGGCTTCTCTTGCTATCGCCGAAAGAAAAACACTCGTGATTGATTTTGATCCCCAAGGCAACGCATCGTCAGCGTTGGGTGTAGATAAGGCAAGTCTCTCTGGCGCAAAAACCATCTATCATGTGTTGATTGGAGAGGCCTCTTTTTCTGAGGTAATCCGACCCACTGAGATGGATTGTCTCTCAGTGGTCCCAGCAAACGGAGATTTAGCAGGTGCAGAGATTGAATTGGTTTCAATGTTTGCCCGAGAATCTAAATTAAAGATGGCGATTGCAGAGATTCAGAATCAATTTGATTATATTTTGATTGATTGCCCCCCCTCTCTGGGATTGCTTACCGTCAATGCATTGACAGCTGCAAATAGCTATCTGGTGCCGCTGCAGTGCGAATATTTTGCACTCGAGGGGCTAACTCAGCTCCTTCACACGGTTTCATTAATTCAGAGTAGCGTTAATCCCAAGCTGGACGAAGAGGGGATCATTTTAACAATGTACGATGGGCGAAATAACCTAGCCAATGAAGTGGTTAAAGAGGTTCGATCTCATTTTCCCGGAAAAGTTTTTGACACGGTGATTCCAAGAAATGTCAGATTAAGCGAGTGTTCTAGTTTTGGAAAGCCAGTACTTTTGTATGATATTGATTCTAAAGGCTGTTTAGCTTACCTCAACTTAGCCAAGGAATTATTAAGTCGCAACCAGCCCCAGCCCGGAATTTCTATGTCAGCACTGCCTGAAGAGGCACGCTCACCAGAGGTTTTGAATGGGTCATGAGAGCGAATCAATCTGAGGAGGAAAAGAGAGTGGCACAAAAACCCGCATTAGGGAAAGGGTTGGCGTCTCTTTTGCCAGCCGCAGCTGGTGTTAATTTATACTCAACGTCGATGGGGGCCGTCAACAGCAGGAGCTGGTGAGTCGAGATCGTCATGCGGGAATTGCCATGGCCTCCCTGGAAGAGATTCAGGCAAACCCCTATCAACCCAGGCAGGGCTTTGATGAGGGCGCATTAGAAGAGTTGGTTCAGTCGATTCGAGCTAATGGCGTCATTCAGCCGCTGATTGTTCGAAAAAATCCACAGGGGGGATATCAACTCATTGCTGGAGAACGAAGACTGCGTGCCTCCAAGTTGGCGGGACTAAAACAGGTTCCGATTGTTATCCGCCGCTCAACGGATCGAGAGGCGCTAGAAATGGCGCTGGTTGAGAATATTCAAAGACAGGATTTAAATTGCATCGATGAGGCACTCGCCTACTTGCAGCTAGTTCAAGATTTTTCTCTTACGCAAGAAGAGGTTTCCCACCGCGTCGGAAAAGACAGAGCCACCATTGCAAATCATCTGAGACTTCTTCGCCTTCCTGAGGCGATCATAGAAGATCTTCGCCAGCAGGTTCTTTCGTTTGGCCACGGCAAAGCACTTTTGGCAATAGAGAGTAACGAAACGCGGCTTCAGATTCGCAATAGAATTCTTGAAGAAAAACTGAGTGTTCGGGCGACTGAGGCATTGATTGGAGCCTTTGAACAAGGGGACCAAAACGGGAAAAATACAGAGGTACCAGCAACTCTTGAAAAAACAGGAGAAACATCAATCCAGGCCCGGATGAGAAATCTCGGAAAAGATTTGACGCATCAGTGGGGCGCTCGGATCCAGCTCAAGGGGTCTGAAAAACAAGGAAAAATTATTATTCATTATGCATCGCAAGAAGATCTTGAACGAATTCTCGTGGCGATGCAGAATAAAGATCTATGGGTAGTGCAACAAACTTGAGTATTCCTGTAAATCACTTTGCAGTAACCGGAGTGATTGATCAGGGCTGTGAGTTTGAAGGGAAGCTCTGCTTTCAAGGGACGGTACGGATCAGTGGGACCTTTCGTGGAGAAATTTTTACACCGGATACTTTGATTATAGGAGAAGGCGCGAGAGTTCGGGGACAGATTGAGGCCGGAACGGTCATTATTAGTGGAGAGGTCACC
>JAHFAC010000063.1 GCA_023250755.1 Bacteriovoracaceae bacterium
TGTAAAGCGCAACGAACAACTTTAGTGTAATCGATCACCCCCGCTGTGAGCAGTTCTTCATACTTCTCAGTGAGGGCGCTAAAGCCCCAGCTGGACGAAGTCGTATTGTTCGAAATCTTATCAACCACGATTGAGCCTTCAAAGCCCGCGTTGCCAGCAATCTGACGAACCGGCTCTTCGAGGGCACGACGAATGATATTCACTCCGGCCTTTTGTTCAACACTGAGCCCATGGCTGAGACTATCAAGCACTTGAGCTGCACGGAGAAGCACAGTTCCACCACCGGGAACAATGCCTTCTTCCACGGCTGCGCGTGTGGCATTGAGAGCATCTTCAACACGAGCTTTCTTTTCCTTCATTTCCACTTCAGTAGCCGCACCCACGTTAATCACGGCCACCCCGCCGACGAGCTTCGCAAGACGCTTCTGGAGTTTTTCGCGATCGTAGTCAGAAGAGGTATCTTCAACTTGAGCGCGAATGGTCTTCACTCTGGCTTCAACTTCGGCCTGCTTCCATCTTCTCGGGATGGGTCACGAAATAGGGTGAGAGATAGCCACGATCAAACTGCATGCCCTCAACAAAGTCCAGAGTGGTTTCACCCATCTTGCTTTCTTCGACCGTGATTACGCCTTCTTTGCCAACTTTTTCCATCGCTTCTGCGATGATTCTTCCGATTTCAGTGTCGTTGTTTGAGGAAATAGTTCCGACTTGAGCGATTTCTTTTTGGTCCCTGATGGGTTTGCTCATTTTCTTCACTTCAGCAACGACTACTTCGACCGCCTTATCGATGCCACGCTTCAATTCGATCGGGTTATGTCCAGCGGTAACGATCTTAACTCCTTCGCAATAAATTGCTTGAGCAAGAATGGTTGCTGTGGTTGTGCCGTCACCCGCATCGTCATTGGTCTTTGAAACAACTTCACGGACCATTTGAGCACCCATGTTTTCAAACTTATCAGAAAGTTCGATTTCCCTAGCCACGGTTACGCCATCTTTGGTGATGTTTGGAGCACCAAACGACCTATCAATGACTACGTTACGACCTCTGGGACCAAGTGTTACTTTGACAGCATTTGCGAGGGTATTTACACCACTCAAAATAGCTGAACGGGCATACTCTTGCCTCCTTCGTACTAACCAATCAATATGAGCTTTGCCTGCTGAACAAAGCCGCGGTGGCCGATTGAGAAATTAATTACTGTTGCTAAAAACACCAAGAACATCTTCTTCGCGCATCATGAGGAAATCCTCACCATCGAGCTTAATTTCCGTACCTGCAAATTTGGAAAAAAGTACACAGTCATGTAATGGACGAACTTGCATATTCCTTCAAACCTCCATTGATTTAATCCCGGTGAATCCGAATAAGGGCAGATACTACCCTTTTTCGAAATCACCGGCAATTTGGGCCGCTTAACCGACTTTGCTATCTTTCATGGCAGCCGGCTCTGCTACCTTGGCCACTTGAGGAGTTACAATTGGATTCGGTTTTGGTAAAATCGTAACCGATGCTATGGCCGGACTCGCTTTGGGTGTTTCGGCACCAGCGTTTTCACCGATAAGCGCATGGACTGACTTCTTGAACTCGTCATACTGGCGATCGGCATGGTCCTTGGCAATCCCGTAAACCTTCTGAATCTTACCAGCGAGTAGAGTGAGGTCTCCCTTTATGCTCTCGACCTCCTCATCGTTGAACTTGCCCCACTTGGATTTGATCTTTCCTTTGAGTTCAGTCCAGTTTTTTTCAATTGTTTTTGTGTTCATATCTTAGTTCTCCTATTGAGGTCATCAGATGCCATTTGGCGATCCAGACCAACCAAAGTCGGTAGTAACTCCGGATCGTTGAGCCCAGGCCCCGTCCTTGCTTTTTAATTATTTGCTCTTGAGGCAAGCTTGGCACTTAGAAATAGATAAATAAAATATATAAATTCTATAAAACAGATAGTATTTGATTATGTGTAAGTAACCACCTTTACTATTTCTCAACTAACAGTGATGCTGTCTCCTACAGTCAATGAATATCCCCTGGCAATCACTCCAACCTGAAACCTTGCGTGCCGTGATCGAAGAGTTTATCTCCCGCGATGGGACCGACTACGGCTTTAAGGAGGCTACGTTCGATTCGAAGGTAGGAGACGTATATCGACTTCTTCGAACTCAGAAAATTGGCGTCGTCTTTGATGCAGAGACAGGGACCTGCGATATCCGTGAGATCACCGGATCTTCAGTTAGAAGATCCGGTGTCGGTAGGAGCACTTAGTGAGTAGGATGCGGCCTATTTCTTTTTTACAGGAACCTGCCTCGCAGTCATTGCCGCTTGCCTCTGTCTGTTCTCGTTGTCGTTTTTGGCCTTTTTCTGTGAGGCTTGCTTCTGATTTGCCTTTGGTGACTTGTCGCCCATGATGATCCGTCCTCCGGTTAGTTTTAAGAATTGCCTGCTGGGAGCACCATGCCTGATCGCTCGGCGTCTTGCAAATGGTGGATTGGGGGCCATTCGTCCAGGCGATGACAGTTAGCTCTTTCCGAGACTTTGGCACCTGATTTCGACGGGTGCTCCAAGCAGGTTAAGTTGAATTATCTCTGCAGCTAAGCAAGCCAAGGATGCCACGATGAAGAAGGCAAACATAACGGGCATCCACAACCTCGCGGACCGAAGACCCTTCTTTCACTCGGGGCGCCGCTGACCGGAGTGCTTCCTTGTGCAGACTCCACAGACTCCGACTGAGACGGGGTCTGTGGAGACCCATCGTTTTGCGATCCGAGCCCGTAATCGGACGGACAGATCACTCCGGATAGTTGCGCCACTCATGTTTGCCCGCAACCAGCGTGATTTGTTTGGCCAGCAGAATCACTTCACATAAAAGAGAGGGAATTCCGTTGCACGAGATATGCAAAAATCAGAAAGAAACCAATCAGCACTGGATAACTCAAGGGAACTCCCGCAATGACAGTCCATTTCTTTCGGACAGGGGGTGGTTCACCACCCTGAGCTGGAGCGCTTGCTAACCAAAATACAGGAGAGAAATCACTCTCGTTCGAAGCGATCGTTCCGTTCGTTTCATCACTATAGGTGTGATTTTTAAACGATAAGTTCCTTTCTTTTAAAAAATCCGTTTGCGTCCACATTTTCTTCTCCCTCACAGACGATCCATCATTTTAAATGCTGGGATACAAAACCCTCTATTTCTTTGCACAGAATCGTAGTCTAAGGACCGAACACTTGCGTGCGTATCCACGCGATAAACACAACGACTCTTGCCGTGTACGGTTCTAAGAAAAAAAGAGTCACGGTTTTTCTTTCTCTGGTTTTGGCTCGATTTTCGAGATGGGCTCTATTTGTTTCACCTCCGCCTCCGCTCTCTTCTGTTCCAGCTCCGACTTTTTTTCAGGCTGTGGGCCTATTGTGCCGATTTCGGTCGTCATAACTGCCGTCGGATAGGGCATTCGGATGCCCCAATGGAGTCCGCGAGCACCGGGTAAGTCCCCTGCTTCCGTGCCCATCCAAGGGATGAAGGTCGCGCGAGAGAAGAGAATCGCTGGTGATATTGAAGTCATATAAGCCCTCCTTGCTTTTTAGTTATTTAGGCTTAAGTCAAGATTTGCATTTTAAAATAGATAAAAAAAATATATAAATTCTATAAAACAAATAGTATTTAATTATGTATAACTTCAACCATCTTTACTACTTTTACATCGCCGCTAAATCTGGGGGAATCAATGCAGCCGCAAAGCATCTGCGCATTAGCCAGCCCTCGCTCAGCAGCCAGCTTAAAGTGCTTGAGGGAACACTCGATATAAGGCTCTTCCAAAAAGTGGGCAGAAATAATCGGCTGACGCCAGCCGGATCTGCCGTTTATGGTTTCTGTCGAAGAATGTTTGAAGTCTCGGAAGAGATGGCAGAGCTGATTGCCAAGCGAGTTCCGTCTGCGGCGAGACGAATTCATATCGGTGTTTCGGATGAAGTCGATCGACCATTTGTCGTCGAAGTCATCAGCCTCTTTCTAAAAAAACACGGCTTAGCCCAGCGACCGAAAGTAACGGTGATCTCAGGCACTCACGAACAGCTCGCCGAGCGCCTTCGATTTCGTGAACTAGATGCGGTGGTCACGCAGTTAACGATGATTGACCCTGATCTTGAAAATTTAGCCCGGGCAGAAGTCCCGGTCGCCTTGACTTGTTCGAGTAAATGGAAGATGCGATCGAAAAAGAGAATTTTAGAGGTAGGCGCAGCCTTAAAGGCAATTGAAGGAGGTGAGGACGCACAGTGGTTGATGCCGTCTTCAAGATTTAAGCTGAGGTCAGAAATTGACCAGTTCTTTGAAGCCAATCAGCTCAAAGGGCGAGTTGTGTTTGAGAGCGACGTTATCGCGTCACTAGTTCGTTCGGTGATTGACGGTATCGGCTTGGCGTTTTTACCGTTACTCTATGTAGCCAGAGAGATTCGAGAGAAATCAGTTCGCGTCATTGGTCCTAAAAATGGCTATTGGAAATATCGAGTATGGCTAGCATGTCACACTCAAAACAAGGATGACGCTCTTATTAGGGCGCTTTCGCTCTCATTCAAAGAGATATGCGATCAGGCGTTAGGTTAAACGGGATCTATTTTTAAGATGCTTTCCTTTCAGGCATGGAGACCTTCCCTTTTACATATTTTTTCATCTGGGTGACCTTCAGACTATCCGAATCGTTGCACGGACTTTTTGGCTCTCGATCGAGCTGAATTTTACGGATGATTCCGATTTCCATGTAAGCGAATGATTCGAGATCACTGTTGGACGAATTAAGAAGCTCATAGAGTGAGTAAAACATGCCATCGACCCTCCTAGTTGATCTTATCTATACGACCTAAAAGTGGCATCGGTAATTATATAAATAAACTATTAAAGTGATAAGAACCGAAGAACCCATCGCCGGCCGCCAATACTGGATCGTCGAAATTCGAAAATGGCTGGGGCAAACTGGACGAGTTTAGAACATGGTGTAGAGGTTTGGCGACATAGGCAAGCTAGTTTGTTTCCTAAGCAGCCTTCTTTTCTTCAGTTTGAGACATTGCAAGTGATTGCCTGTATTCCTTTGCTTCAGCAAGTAGGGTTAGTCTAAACTCCTGGCTGTGGTACCGTTTACAAGCTTCGGAAATCTCTTCAAGTCGCACCCTAAAGAACTCCTTGCGTTCATTGACGCGGTTAACCCTGCGTTCATTAAACATCTCATGAAGCTTGCGTTCCAGGCCGGGGGCATCATCAGATTGAACAAGCGCGTGGACATCGAAATCAAATGGTACAGAGGCATCTCCCAATTCCCAGATCCGGTCCATAGGATCGAGCCGCCTGGTCATTCCAATCTTGTAGATATGCTCGCCGAATGATCCAATATTCGAAATTATGTAGACATGACCACGGCGCGTCTGTTCGGCCAGCGACTTTGCGCGTTCCTTTTTTTCATGTGCCTCTCGTAATTGGGCTTCAAGTTCTGCAATCTTGGCCGTGTAAACCTCTCGTTCTCCTTCTGATTTCTTTTCAAGCTCCCTGCGCGCCTTCTCAAGGGCATCCTCGTACCTTTTTTCCTCACTCTCAGCTTCTGCCTCAGTACGTTCAGCCTCGCGACGAGCCTTCTCCTCTTCTCTCATCTGTTCACGGAGCTGACGCTGTTCCTCCTTTTCTTTTTGAAGCTGTTCCTCGTATTCATATGCGAGATAGCAATCTCCATAGTCCTTCGAACGGATAAAATCCTGCAATTGCTTTAATCCATTAGCAAAGTGAATCAAATCAAACTCATTGGGCACAAGTGATTCTGCCAAATAACCGTTTTTAATATTTGACTTATGTAATGCGCCACGTTATTGCGCCGACTTGGTGTATTTAGAATTATCTTTGGTAACGGAAGGGTTTGTTTATGAAAAATAGTTTTCTTGTTTTAGTCGGAGTTTTGGTCAGTTTTCAGGTGTATGCAGATAAAATTACCTGTCCCCTAGAAAAAAATAGCAAGTACTGGAAAGATGGCTCAGTAGTTAGTTTCAAAACAGATGCTAAGGATCAGGCAAAACTCTCTGTGACTCAAGGTGAACTCTATAATGAACTTGCTTCCATAGACGGTGGTCTGTTCCTAGTTTCTCAAGGTATGGTAGAAAAAAATCTATCAAATTATGCCTGGAAGGTTGCCACTTATTTCGCTAGCAATAATGACGATACTGGATTTCTGATTACGCTCACTACACAAGCAGATCTTAAAACAGCACGAGCCAATATTCAGGTGCTCGTAGACGGACTTGAAGGTGGAACCCGGAGTCACTCTCTTGAGTGTACAATCAAACATTAGCTCCAAACTAATTCCCTTCTTTTTCGCCACCCTTTTTTACTCGCTCCGTTGGGCAGACTAGTCCGACGTAATGAGGACATTATCAAAGTAAACAAACTCATCCTTCTTTGGTGCCCAAGTGTAGTCGGGACCTCCAAAGTAGGTGTCGAAGTACAAGGAATCAATTTTCAAGCCATCGATGATACAGTTCCTGATCTTTTGATAGTTTAGGACAAGTGCCCCATCTAACCACGACTTTATTCTACCGTTAGCAATTGTTGGATCGTTTAATGTGACTTCAAGGCTAATTATGATGCCATTTTCCAGGAATGAATCTAACTTCTTCATCATCCAAACCCGTGTTATCTTCTACAGTGGGAGTCCACAAAATGTTGAAAGCTTACGTCTGCGTCTGGTCCGACAAAAGCGCCGCCGAGATGGTCAAGTTCTATAAATTCGTCTTCAAGGACACCAAAGTTGAAAAATATGCTTACTGGGGCAAAAATCCCATGGGCGTCAAAGAAGGTTCCATTCTCACTGCGCACATCACCATCCTGGGGCAGAAAATCATGCTTTTGAACGGGTTTATGAAAATGCCGTTTAATGAATCCATCTCATTCGTCGTGCCCTGCAAAACTCAGCGTGAGATCGACATCTACTGGAAAAAACTGACTGCCGGTGGCGGCAAGCCTGTAGAATGCGGCTGGGTGATCGACAAATTCGGTGTTCGCTGGCAGATCGCACCCGCCGACTTCGACAAGTGGAACACGACTAAAAACAAAAAGAAGAAAGAAGCCATGATGGCCGAGATGTGGAAGATGAAGAAGCTCGACATCAAGATACTGAAAGAGGCTTTCAATAATGCTTAAGGCAATCGGGGCGACGTCTCGTTAGTGGTGGAAATTTGAAAGAGGGTTTTCAAAGATGAGATTAAAACCCTGACTCAAAATGACACCGTCTTTAACCCGATGTACACTTGGATAAAGAGAGGAGCTTGAATGACAAAAAAAGAACTAGCAATTTCATTTCTAAAAATGGCTGGCAGTGGTGATGTCAAAACCGCTTATGAAAAATTCATTGCTCCCAACTTTATTCATCATAATCAGCATTTCAAGGGCGACCGCCAGTCTCTATTGGTGGCCATGGAAGAAGCTCATAAGATGAGTCCCAATAAGTCCATTGAATTAAAAAAGACATATGAAGATGGCAACACTGTAATCACCCACTCATTGGTTTCAAAAGAAAATCAGGACATTGCCGTGATTCACATTTTTAGATTTGAAAACAATAAAGTGGTGGAGCTTTGGGATCTTGGACAATTAATTAATAAAGATTCACCCAATGAAAATGGCCTGTTTTGATGAAAACACTTCTTTTCCGCCACCCCTGGTATCCAGATCTTCTCCTCCGATCTTTTGCTTGGATTCCTATCGGAAGGTTGTATTATTATGTTATTATTATGTTAAGAACTTTTTAACTAAAATTTAGATGACTGCGATGAAGAACGAAGAAAACGAAAAAGTTCCCGAAATTTTTTGGCGCCATATCGCAGAGAGGCACTGGGAAGATGTGAAGTCTCTCTTGTCCGATGATTTCGAAGCGCTCTGGCCGCAATCTCGAGAAAAAATGAACCGAGACGGATTTGTCGCAGTCAATCAAAACTATCCAGGTACGCATAAAATTCAAGTCTTGAAGGTGATTTACGAATATGATCATTGGAACCACCATTCCAACATCGTCACCCAAGTTCATGTAAAATCGCAGATGCCAGACGGAAAATTTCTAGAGTTCTACGCGACATCGTTTTTCGAAGTGGTGAACGAGAAAATCATCAGCCTCGTCGAGTACTGGGCCGAAACTTATCCAGCTCCTGAATGGCGAAAACAATGGGTCGAGCGCTATTGATTCCGTTTCTCCACATAATACCGTCCTGCACATAACGGCAATAAAGCCCAGACACCCGATTTAGACAAGTTTTAGGGGTTTCGGTCATTAAATATCCTCTCCTTCTCATTTGTTTTGGTTTTTAAAAATAAAAAAGCCCTGGGAACTGGCAAAGGAGACACACCAGGGCTTTTCTTTGCTACCTTGAATTTTTGGACGTTCCAAGCAGGGCGGGCTCTTCACGGTTGATGGTGGGTGAATACTAAAAAGGCATAGTCAGGAATTCGTCGTAGAATTGGATTGTCAAAGTCTAACTTTACGAAAGGATATTCCATGACTATGCCCGAATCCAG
>JAHFAC010000064.1:0-1062 GCA_023250755.1 Bacteriovoracaceae bacterium
TGGCCATTTTTACTGGATGCGGAAAAACAGAACCCCCACCAGGCCCCCCCCCTGGAGTCGGCGGTGGAGTTCCGGTTCCAGGTCCCATTCCTGGTATCGGATGTATCTCACCCAATGGCCCCATCGGCTTTACGGCCACCAATATTCACTACGTGCCATGGGCAGAAATTGTTGCAGGACAAATCCCCCCCAACGGAGGAAGCGCCCTCTTTACCCGATTTGCAGGACAGAGCCAGGGACAAGCCTCGGTTCAACCCGGAGTCGCGTACCCCGCCCAAAATCCCTATGCCTACAATCCCTACGGTGGAAATTCACTCCAAGGGATGGGATACACGGGCAGCATCAGTATCAACGTGACTCCTCAAAATTCTACGCCCAATTACAATAATAGCCTGGGAGGCTACTACGGCAGCGATCTCGCCAACGCAACCGGTGTGATCACTCCCAATCCATCTTATGTGAATCCGAGTTATATGAATCCATCTCAGGGCTATCCCCAAGGTTATCCAAGCTATCCATCCTATCCAGGGTATCAGAGCTATCCGGGCTATTTACCCATGCAGCCGACACAGCCCGTGACGCCTCAAGGCTGTGTGACAGGGGTCGCGATTGCATTGAACATATCGGGTGGAACACTTTTCAGCGGCAATGTGTATCTCTACCTGAACAATACGGGTCACGGCATCGTACTGGAATTTTAAGCAAGTCCGCGAAGCAAAAGAGTGTCGAGCAGAAATATAAAGGTTGAAGCAGGGGCAAGTAAAAGCAGAGCAAAGACCCGGCCCAGGTCACTTAGAGAAGAGCAACTCCCGGTCACCCGCTTATATTAAACGGGTGGTTGAAAAGGGGATCGGTGGAAACATCGATCCCCTTTTTTACATCTGCTACACTTAAGAACAAGTGGGAAACGAAAATCCTGAATTCCAAAAAACCATTGCCGCCTTTCTCGAGGCCAAGCGAATCGATCGAGGAGCCTCTGACCTGACCATTGAGGCCTATCGCCGAGATCTTCAACAATTCGCGAGTTGGATTGCTTCTGATGAAGAACCCAACCTTAGACTT